>JAJZPX010000067.1 GCA_021811025.1 Actinomycetes bacterium | reverse complement strand
CATGCGCTACTCGGCCGAGCATGCCGAGGCGGTCGCCGAGTACGCCGCGCGCTGGGAGGCGCTGCCGGTATCGTTCTTCGCGAGCTACTTCGACACGCTGCGCTTCAGCTTCACCGAGCGCTTCCGTGAAGGCATGATGCGCTACTTCGCGGAGGCGCACGAGATCGGCGAGCTGGAGCGGGTGCCGGACGTGCGCCTGCTGGAGCGCGCGTGACGGCCCTCGCGGAGATCGCCCTCGCCGCCGCGCGCGGCGAACGCCGCCTCACCGACGCCGAGGCGGTCGAGCTGCTGCGCGATGCCCACACGCTCGACCTCGGCGCCGCAGCCGGCCTCATGCGCGACCGGCTGCACCCGGAGCGCGAGGTCACGTTCATCGTCGACCGCAACGTCAACTACACGAACGTGTGCGTGTCGGGCTGCCGCTTCTGCGCCTTCTACCGCCCGGCCGGACATCCCGAGGCGTACGTTCTGCCGCCGGACGAGCTGTACGCAAAGGTCGCCGAGACGCTCGAGCTCGGCGGCACCTCGATCCTGCTGCAGGGCGGCCTGCACCCGGACCTCAAGATCGAGTGGTACGAGGGGATGCTGCGCGAGCTCAAGTCGCGCTTCCCCATCCACGTTCACGGCTTCGGCCCGCCCGAGATCGTGCACATCGCCCGCGTCTCCGGCATCTCGACGGCCGAAGTGCTCCGCCGCCTGCGCGATGCCGGCCTCGACTCGCTGCCGGGCGGAGGCGCCGAGATACTCGTCGATCGCGTCCGCAACCACGTCTCGCCCCACAAGGCCACCAGCACCCAGTGGCTCGACGTGATGCGCGAGGCGCACAAGCTCGACATCTCGACCACCGCCACCATGATGTTCGGCGGCGTCGAGACGCTGGAGGAGCGCGTCGAGCACATGCGCCGCGTGCGCGAGGTGCAGGAGGAGGCGCTCGCCGGAGACCATGTCGGGTTCCGGGCGTTCATCCCGTGGAGCTTCCAGCCCGGCAACACGGAGCTCGAGCAGGAGCAGGCTAGCGCCGCAAGCGGCTGGGACTACCTGCGCACGCTCGCCGTCTCGCGGCTGTACCTCGACAACGTGCCGAGCATCCAGGCGAGCTGGGTGACGCAGGGCGGGAAGGTCGGGCAGGTCGCGCTCGCGTTCGGAGCGAACGACCTCGGCTCGACGATGATCGAGGAGAACGTGGTGGCCGCCGCCGGCACCCGCCACATGCTCGCGCGCGACGAGCTCGTGCGCCTCGCGCGCGACGCGGGCTTCACGCCCGTCCAGCGCGACACGCTGTACCGCGAGGTCGCGCGGTTCTGACGCCCCGTCTGCTACGCTAACGGCGGGAGGTGGGCGCGATGGAGGTGCTCGTCCTGATCGTGGCCGTGGCCGCGATCGTCGGCTTCCGGATGTGGCAGGGCTCGGGGGCGCTCGACGACCTCACGTCGCAGCCGGACGACGAGATCCCGCTGCCCGACCCGCGTCGCCGTCCCGCGCGCACGGACGAAGGCTCCGGCTTCGCAGCCATCCGCCGCGCCGACCCGCGTTTCGACCTCGACGAGTTCTACGCCCGGGTCTCCGAGATGTTCGTCGCGTTCCACGAGGCGCACGCTCGCCGTGATCTCCGAGCCGCGCGGCGCTTCATCGACGAGCGGTTCTACCCCGAGCTGGTGGAGCGAATGGACTCGGGGCAGGGATCACCGCCGCGCGGGAAGCTGATCGTGGACCGCGCGAGGGCGATGACGGCGAGACACGAGGCGGGCATGGACCAGGTGCGCGTGCTCATCACGGCGCACGAGGGATCGGCCGAGAGCCCGCACGTCCAGGAGTACTGGACGCTCGTGCGCCGGCAGGGCGCGCTCACCAAGGCCGACCTGTCTCTCTACAAGTGCCCCAACTGCGGCGCGCCCACCGACGGCGACGACCCCACGCGCTGCGCGTACTGCGGCGCCCGGCTCGCCGATCCCGCGCTGGACTGGGTCGTGTCCCGCATCGACGCCGACTGACGCGCGGTTGATTCCCGCGCGTCTCACGCCGAAGATGTGCATGGCGGACTTGCGCGAAGGGCCCCACCGGAGCGCGACTCCTTCCGGACCGATTGGGCCCTACGCGCAGGCCGCCGTGCACGAGCGGCTTCGAGCAGGCTCGCTCAAGCGAGCTGCTCAACCCGCTCAAGACCGGGGGTCTCGCATCACGGCGAGAACCCCGCGAACATCGAAAGGGCGGACCGCATGGCATTCCTCGACGGCTTCAAGGATGAGCTGCGGGAGCAGTTCATCGCCCGGCCCGACAGCAGCAAGGACCTCGTGCTGTACAAGTGGCCCGAGCAGAACATCCGGATGCTCTCGATCGTCACCGTGCAACCGGACGAGTGGGCGCTCTTCATCAAGGAGGGCAGCGTCGCGGGATACCTGCAGGGCGGCCAGCACAAGCTGGACGGCTCGCAGATACCGTTCCTCGGCGGCCTGATCGACAGCGCGACAGGCGGTAACGCGCTCAAGTCCGAGCTGTACTTCGTCTCGAACCGCGAGTTCGCGAACAACAAGTTCGGCGCGTCCATGGGCGAGGTGGAGGACCCGGGGACGGGCGAAGTGCTGCGGTGCGGCGTGTACGGCGAGTACGTCTTCCGCGTCACCGACCCGGCGAAGCTCATCCTCAACCTGATCGGGACGCAGACGATCTACAGCAACGAGTTCATCGCGGACGCGGTCCGCGACCAGCTGACGAAGATCCTGCGCTCGACCGTGTTCACGAAGATGAAGAGCGAGAAGTGGTCGCTGCTGGACGTCACCGACGGCACGTACACGCCGCAGTTCGAGAAGGCGATCGTCGAGGCGGTCGGGCCGTACGTGGCCGACTGGGGCCTCTCGATCACCAAGATCGAGGACTTCCTCGTCAACATGGACGAGGCCGACCGCCAGCGGCTGCTCGACATCAAAGACCGCATGGCGAAGATGCGCCTCGCCGGGGATCCGCGCTACATGGCGGCGGGCCAGACCGAGGCGATGTTTGGCGCCGCGCAGGGAATGGCGCAGGGCGGCGGCGACGGGTCGACGATGGCGGGGATGTTCATCGGCGCCGGCCTCGGGCAGACGATCGCGGGCGGCGTGCAGTCCGGGCAGGTGCAGCAGGCGGCTCAGCAGGCGGCGCAGGCACAGCAACAGGCCGCGCAGCAGATGGCGCAGCAGGCGGCCTCGGCCGAGGAGACCAGTGCCGCCGCGGCTGCCGCAGCGGTCGGCGCATGCGCCGCTTGCGGCGCGCAGACGCCCGCAGGCGCGAAGTTCTGCCCCGCGTGCGGCGCGGCTGCCGGCCCGAAGCGCTGCGCGAGCTGCGGAGCGGAGCTCACGCCGGACGCCAGGTTTTGCCCCGGCTGCGGCAGCAAGCAAGAGTAGGTGGGAGCGATGTCGAGAGAAACGGCCGCAAAGCTCCTTTCCGTTCTCCTCGCCGCTGCGCTCGCGCTCGCGCTGCTCGCGCCCGCGGGCGCGTTCGCGCGGGCGGGCGGAGGCCACGTCGGCAGCCCCGGCCGCTCCGGCGGGAGCAGCTCCCGCGGTTCAGGCGGCGGCCTCTCGGGCGGCGTGCCGATCCCGATCCCGATCGGAGGCGGCGGAGGCGGCAGCTTCGGCACGATCGTCCTCATCCTCGTCGTCGTCGGCATCGTGCTGTACGTCCGAAGCCGGAACGGGGGGTCGGGGGCCGGCACGGCGGCGCCGCCCGTGCCTCCACAGACCACCTCGCTCGACGCCCTGAAGTCCACGGACCCCGACTTCGGCGAGCAGGGGTTCTACGGGCGCGTGAACGAGATGTTCATTGCCGTCCAGCACGCGTGGCAGGCGCGCGACATGGAGCCCGCGCGCAGGTTCCTGGCCGAGCAGCAGTTCGACGTCCTGCAGGGCGGGGTGCAGGAGTACGTCCGCAACGGCCGGCTCAACAAGCTCGACGGCCTGCACGTGGACCGGATAGAGCCCGTGTCGGTGACGGCGGAGGGGGGCTACGACTACGTGAGGGTGCTCGTCACCGCGACCGTGATCGACTACACCGTCGACGAGCGCACGGGCGAGTTGGTGAACCCGGGCGTGCTGGGCGACGGCAAGACGCCGAAGACGTTCCAGGAATACTGGACGCTCGTGCGCAAGCAGGGCGCGCAGACCAAGGCCGAGGCGACCATCAGGAAGTGCCCGAACTGCGGCGCGCCGGTCACCGACGGCAACTACGTCAAGTGCGCGTACTGCGGCACGCAGATGAACGACCCCTCGCTCGACTGGGTGCTGCTCCGCATCGAGCAGGTGTAGGCGATGGCGGCGCAGGACATCCCCCGCGCGGACTTCGGGCTGTGCGGCGGCAGCGGCACGCTCGGCTTCGACTTCCCGGGCGGGCTCGGCGACCCGCGCGTCACGGTCTTCGCGACCGACCTCGTCTTCGACACGCCGTACGGCCTCTCGCCGCGGTTCACGCACTTCCGCGTGGACGGCGGGCAGGGGCCGCGCGAGGCGCTCGCGGTGAGGATGCACGGCTGGCGGCGCGGCGTGAAGCGCGCAGACGCGAGCCTGCAGACGTTCTGGGTGTTCGCGCAGGCGGGCGTGCGCAAGGTGCTGTCGGACGGCGGGGTCGGCAGCCTCAACCACCTGCTCGACCCGCGCGACGTCCTCGTCCCTACCGACTTCATCGACCTCACGACCCGCCAGGACATCTACGTGCGGGGCGAGCACCTGCTCATCATGCGCGAGCCGGTGTGCCCCGTGCTCGCCGACGGCCTGGCCGGACGCGCCGAGTCCGCCTTCCAGCGGGTCTTCCGCCGCGGGACCTATCTCGTCACGGACGGGCCGCGGTTCGAATCGGTGGCGGAGGTCGACTACATGCGGCGGCTCGGCGGCGACGTCATCGGCCAGAGCTTCGCTCCCGAGGTGGTGCTCGCCCGCGACATCGGGGCGTGCTTCGCCGGCATCTACATCGTCGTGAACTACGGCGAGGGGGTCGTGCGCGAGTGGGAGCACGCCGAGCTGAAAGCGATCTTCCACGACGAGTCCGGGGCGCTCTCGCGGATCGTCCTCGACACCGTCGCGGAGACCGACCTCGCGGCCGGCTGCCGGTGCGCCGAGCTCCGGAAGCCGAGCCTGCTGGGGCTTCCGGACGAGCGCAAGCTGTAGTGGCCGGCCGATGCTGATCAGCGCCGACTGGGTCCTCCCGATCGATCGTGAGCCGATCCGGAACGGCGCCGTTCGCGTGCACAACGCGCGAATCGCCGAGGTGGGCTCGCTCGACCGCTTCGGCGACCTCGGCGGCGTTCCGCGCTTCGAGTTCCCGGGGTGCGCGATCCTGCCCGGTCTCGTGAACGCGCACACGCACCTGTCGCTCACCGCCCTCGGCGGCCTCGTCCCGCCGTCGGACTTCTCGGCCTGGCTCGAGCGCATCGTGCCCCTCATCGCCGGGCTCGACGAGGACGCCATGGCAGCGTCCGCCACGCTCGGGGCTCTGCGATGCCTCGAGGCGGGCATCACCTCGGTGGGCGACGTCGCCTACGGCCCCGAGGCCCTGGCCTCCGCCGCGGACACGGGAGTGGGCGGCGTCTTCTTCTGGGAGGTCCTCGGCATCTCGGCTTCCGAGCTCCGCCGCGTGCTGCAGACGGCCGAATTCCCGCTGGCGAACGAGGCGGCATACGGCGGCAGGACGCGGTGCGGCATCGCTCCCCACACGGCGTACACCTGCGGCCCGGACCTGCTCCGCGCCGCCGCGGCGCTCGCACGGGAGCACGGGCACCCCCTCGCGATCCACGTCGCCGAGTCGCCGGCCGAGAGCCGCCTGCTCCGCGACGGCTCGGGCCCGCTCGCTCCGGTCGCGGAGCGTCTCGCCGACGGCTTCAGGGTGCCGCACGCGACCCCGGTGGCGTACCTCGCCCGCCTCGGAGCGCTCGACGGCGCGCTCGCCGTCCACTGCGTGCAGCTTGCAGGAGGGGACGCCGCGACCCTCGCCCGGCACGTCCGTGGGGTCGCGCTGTGCCCTCGAAGCAACGCCTACCTCGGCAACGGCTCGCCTCCCGTCGAGGCTCTCCTGCGTGAGAAGGTCGCGCTGGGGATCGGCACGGACTCCTCAGCGAGCAACGAGGGCATCGACCTGTTCGCCGAGGCGAGGGCGCTGCAGACGGCCTCTCGCTCCGTCCCCGCGTCGCGCCTTGTGCGGATGATGACCCTGGAGGGGGCGGCCGCGCTGGGGATCGACGCATCGTTCGGCTCGCTCACCGCCGGCAAGCTGGCCGACGTCGCAGTAGTGCGCGTCGGCGGGACGGAGGATCCGGAGGCGGCGGTGCTCGCAAAGGGCGGCCGAGGCACGATCGAGGCCGTGATGTCGGCGGGACTGTGGCGCGTGCGCGAAGGGCGGCCGGCTCTCAGCAGCAAGCCGATCGAGGCGGCCGCCCGCAGGGTGACCGAGAAGGCCCGCGCGGCGCTCCGGTGAGACGCAGCGGCCGCACCCTCGAGAGAGAGGATGCGGCCGCGGGTAGCGAGCGGGAAGAGGCTCAGGACTCCCCGAGGTACGTCTTCCGGACGCGCTCGTTGGTCAGGAGTCCCCTGCCGGTGCCTTCCAGCGCGATCGTGCCCGTCTCGAGCACGTAGCCGCGGTGCGCGATCGCGAGCGCCATCGCCGCATTCTGCTCGACCAGCAGGATCGGCACTCCCTCGGCGTTCAGCTTCTGGATGGTCTCGAAGATCATCTCGACCACCACGGGCGCGAGACCCATCGAAGGCTCGTCGAGCATGAGCAGCTTCGGGGTGGCCATCATGCCCCGGCCGGTTGCCAGCATCTGCTGCTCGCCGCCGGACAGCGTGCCGCCCTTCTGCATGCGACGCTCACGAAGGCGCGGGAACAGCGTGAACACGCGCTCCATCGACTCGGCGATGCCCGCCTTGTCCTTGCGCAGGAACGCGCCCATCTCGAGGTTCTCCTCGACCGTCATCCGCGGGAAGATGCGGCGGCCTTCGGGGACCTGGATGATGCCCTTCTCGGTGACCTTGTGAGCGGGCAGGCCCGCGATCCCGTCGCCCATGAAGTCGATCCGGCCCTCGACCGGCACCAGCTGGCCGGAGATCGTCTTGAGGGTGGTCGACTTGCCGGCACCGTTCGCCCCGATGAGCGACACGATCTCGCCCTCGTTCACCTCGAGTGAGATGCCCTTGAGCGCCTCGATCTGGCCGTAGAACGTGTGGAGGTTCTCGACTCTGAGTATGGTCATCGGGCATCCTCCTTGCCCTGCGCCATCATGGCTTCCGCGCCCTTGCCGAGGTACGCCTCGATGACCTTGGGATTCCGCTGGATCTCCTCGGGCGAGCCCTCCGCGATCTTCTCGCCGAAGTCGAGGACGACCACGCGGTCCGCGAGACCCATGACGACCTTCATGTCGTGCTCGATCAGCAGGACGCTGACGCCCGTGTCGCGGATCTTGCGCACGAGCTGCGTCAGCTGGGAGCTCTCCTGAGGGTTCATGCCGGCGGCGGGCTCGTCGAGCAGCATGAGCTCCGGCTCCGTCGAGAGCGCGCGAGCGATCTCGAGGCGGCGCTGGTCGCCGTACGGGAGGTTCTTCGCGAGCTCGTTCGCCGCGCCGGCGAGGCCCACGAACTGCAGGTGCTTCGCGGCGGCCGCCACGACCTGCTCCTCCTCCCGCTTGAAGCCGGGAGTGCGCAGGACGGCCGAGAGCGGCGTCTGCTTCATGCGTGCGTGCCGTCCGACCATGACGTTCTCGAGCGCCGTCATGTTGGCGAACAGCCGGATGTTCTGGAACGTGCGGGCTATGCCCATCTTGCACATCACGTGGGGCTTGAGGCCGATCAGGCTCTTGCCGCCGAAGGCGATCGTGCCCGCGGTGGGCTTGTAGATGCCCGTGAGCAGGTTGAAGAACGTCGTCTTCCCGGCCCCGTTCGGGCCGATCAGCGCGACGATCTCGCCCTTCTCGATGTGGAACTCGATGTCCGACAGCGCCTTGAGGCCGCCGAACTGCATCGTCACGTTATTGGCTTCGAGGAGTGCCATGTCTTCACCAGCCCCCTACATGCTGGCCGAGGAGATCTCGGCACTCTCTTCTTCGAGGATCGCCTCGTCCTCGGGATGGAGCTCGCGCGCCCGCCTTGAGGACGGGAGGATGCCTTGTGGCCGCAACGCCATCATGACGACCATCAGCAGGCCGAACACGAGGTAGCGGTAGTTCGCGATGTTGGCGCCCATGCTCGCCGTGATGCCGGGGATGAAGCCGCCCTGGCCGACGTAGCGGATGATCTCCGGGAGCCCCGCGATGATGATCGCCCCGAGCGCGGCGCCCGGGATCGAGCCCATGCCGCCCAGGACGACCATGCACACCACGAGCACGGACTCGAAGAAGTTGAACGACTCGGGGCTGATGAAGCCGACCCAGTAGCCGTAGGTGATGCCCGCGATGCCGCCCCAGAGAGCGCCGAGCGAGAACGCCCACAGCTTCGTGGTGGTGATATTGATGCCGACGGAGGCCGCCGCCACCATGTCCTCGCGCATCGCCACCCAGGCGCGGCCGAGCCGCGAGTTGTCGAGCCGGCGCACGAAGAAGACGGTCACCAGGCACAGCAGCCCGATGACGTAGTACCACCACAGGTCCGAGCTGAACGCGAAGTTGCCCTTCGTGAAGTGGTCCATGAACCACTGTTGCCCGGCGGGCGACGGCACGAGCTGGCCCGCCCTCGGCAGGCCCGCCGCGCCGTTCGTGAGCTGCGACCAGTTCGTCGCGACGATGCGCACTATCTCGCCGAATCCGAGCGTGACGATCGCGAGGTAGTCACCCTTGAGGCGCAGCACCGGCGTGCCGAGCGCGATGCCCGTGCAAGCCGCGACGAGCGCGGCCGCGGGCAGCAGCGTCCAGTACGCCCAGGGGCCGAAGCCCTGCCCGAACGCCTTCACCCCCACGCTGCCGATGATGACGCCCGAGTACGCTCCCATCGCGTAGAACGCGATGTAGCCGAGGTCGAGCAGCCCCGCGTAGCCGACGACGATGTTGAGCCCCAGCGCGAGCATCACGTAGACGCCCATGAGCCCGAAGATGCGGACCATGAAGTAGTTGTGCATCGACTGGAACACGATCGGCAGGCCGACGGCCGCCAGTGCCAGGACGCCGTACAGCGCCCACTTCACCGGCGTGATCCTCGCCGCGCCGACGTTCGTCTTCGCGTCCATCTTGGCCATGGCGCTACACCTTCTCGATGACGGACTCGCCGAGCAGCCCGCCGGGACGGAAGATGAGGACGAGGATCAGTATCGCGAACGCTATGACATCCTTGTATCCCGAGGACACGAACCCCGCAGCCAG
>JAJZPX010000066.1 GCA_021811025.1 Actinomycetes bacterium | reverse complement strand
GAGGGTGAAGAGGTTGTCGACGAGGCGCTGAAGGCGGTTCGCCTCGATGCGCATCGTCGCGAGGAACTCGTCCCGGACCGACGGCTTGTCCTTGCCGCCCGTCTCGAGGATCTCGATCGCGCCCTTCAGGGCAGCGATCGGCGTGCGAAGCTCGTGGCTCGCGTTCGCGACGAACTGCCGCTGCGCCTGCTCCTGCCCTTTGAGCGTCTCGAACGCCTCGCCCAGCTGCTCCGCCATCCGGTTGAACGCTTCCGCCAGCTCGCGGATCTCGCCCGGGAACGGGCCGCGCGGGAGCCGGCGGGAGAAATCGCCCGCCGCGATGTCGTCGGCAGCCGACACCAGCCGGCGCGCCTGCCGCGCGATGAAGTCCGAGAACGCGAAGCCGATGAGGCCCGACGCGACGAGCGTGACGAGCGCCGCGATCTCGAGCCGGCTGCGCGCTGCGGCAAGCGTCCCGCGCGCTTCGGTCGCGCGGTTCGTAAGGACCACCACGGCCACCTTGCGTCCGTCGCGGTCGAGCACGGGCGCCGCCGCGATCGCGAGCCCGCGGTCCCCGAGATCGACCCGCGCGTACGGCGCGGCGCTCTCGGCCGCGGCCTTCCGGGCCGCCGACAGGACGCTCGACGGCACGCTCACCGACTGCCGGCTCTCGATCGGCGTTCCGCCGAGGTCGTACACCCTGATGTCGTCGCCGAAGTCGTCGCCGAACTGCCGGACGTACGAACGCAGCTCGCCGCGATTGCTCGCCGTGGAAGGGAAGTAAGCGCCGAGCACGTCGGCGATCCCCGCCGCGTCCTTCAGCTGCCGGCTACGGACGGAGTCCGCGATCCCGGCCGACAACGCGCCGAGGATCCACGCCGACAGGACCGCGACGGCCACGAGCACGACGACGGCGAACAACGCCGTCTGCTGGACGCGAAGCGAGAGGAGCCTTCGCACGGCGAGGATTCGCTTGTGGTCCATCGAGCGTCTCCGTCTTGTGGGGTTGACGCGCGAGGAACAGCAAGGGGCGCGCCGAGCGGGCCTCGCCGGCGCCCTCCGTCCTCCCGCTCGTCGCTCATCCCGCGAGATTCAGGACGAACGGCGCAGGCGCCGATACATGCAGCACAACGTAACCTAGCAGGGAGCAGCGTCATGGAAACGTGCCCGAAGGGCACGATACTGCTGGTGGACGACTCGCAGACCATCCGCGCGGTAATCGGCCAGCAGCTGAGGAGCGCCGGATACGAGCCGCTGTTCGCTGCGTCCGGGGTCGAGGCCCTGCTGACGCTCGAGAGGGAGCCGCCCGACGCCATCCTCCTCGACATCAATCTGCCCGACGTCGACGGGTTCGCGGTGTGCCGGCGGATCAAGCTCAACCCTCGCACGTACCACGTCCCGGTGATCGTGCTGACGTCGATGGGGGGCACCGAGTCGGAGCTCTCGGCGATCGACGCCGGGGCCGACGACTTCATACCGAAGCCGCCGCAGCCCCGGATCCTCGACGCCCGGCTTCGGATGCACATCAAGCGCTCTCAGCGCGAGCGGTGCAGCAACCCCCTCACGGGACTTCCCGGCAACGTGGTGATCGAGCAGGAGCTGACGGAGCGCTTCGCCTCCGGCCGTCCGTTCTGCCTCGCGTACATCGACCTCGACGACTTCAAGGCGTACAACGACCGCTACGGCTACCAGCGCGGCGACGCCGTCATCCTTCTCGCGGGGAGCATCATCCTCGGAGCGGTGGAGGCGGAGGGCGGCGAGGCGGACTTCGTCGGCCACGTCGGGGGCGATGACTTCGTCGCGCTGACGGACCCGGAGCGGATGCCCGCGATAGCGGAGCGCATCACGAGGGCGTTCGACGAGGCGATCGGCGCCTACTACGACGACGAGACGCGCGAGCGCGGCTGGTTCGACGCCGTCGACCGCCGCGGGAACGCGTACCGCGTGCCGCTCGTGTCCGTGTCGGTAGCGAGCGTCGCGAGCTACGACCGGCCGTTCGAGACGTCGCTGGAGCTGGTCGACGACGTGACGGAGCTGAAGCGGCGCGCGAAGGGGATCTCCGGGAGCGTTCACGTGACCGAACGGCGGCACACCGCCGTGCACCCGGGAGCGGCCGCGGCCTCCGAGGGGTAGGATTCCACCCAGGAGGTACCGGATGACCCGCCTCGCCGTGCTCTCGGACGTCCACGCGAACTCCCCCGCGCTCCGCGCGGTCATCGAGGACGTGCGCGCGCGCCGTGCGGACGCCGTCGCGTACCTCGGCGACATCGTGTTCCGCGGTCCCGACCCGGGTGGCTGCATCGAGCAGCTCGCGACGCTCGAGCCCGTCGTGTGGATCCGCGGCAACACGGACGAGTGGTACCTGCCGGACGCGCCGGAGCGAGAGGTGGCGGGGTACGTGGCTTTCGGCCTTCGACGCCTGACCCGCCCCCAGCGCGTCTTCATCTCGCAGCTTCCGACCCGTGCGGTGACGCGGCTCGACGGGACGTCGGTGCTCTGCGTGCACGGCTCGCCACGCCGTCCGGACGAGAACCTGTTCCCCGACACCCCGCTGGAGGAGCCGCTCGCGGGCGTGACCGAGGACGTCGTGGCGTGCGGGCACACGCACCTTCCCGTCGTGCGGGAGGCGGGCGGCGTCGTGGTCTTCAACGTCGGCAGCGTCGGCACGCCGTTCGACGGCGATCCCCGCGCCAGCTACGGGATGCTCACCACCTCGGGCGAAGGGGTCGACGTCGAGATCGTGCGGGTCGCGTACGACGCTTCGGAGACGGTCCGCCTGGCGCGCGAGGCGGGCATGCCGCACGCGGGGCTGTACGAGCGGGCCGTGCGCGAGGGAATCCCGGCGTTCGGCTAGCGCGGCGCGCCGGGGTCCAGCTCCTGCAGCGGCTCGGTGAAGTAGCCGTGGAAAGCGTCGGGGAGCTCGCGCCAGTCGACGTCCGCGATCAGCTCCCCCAGATCGAGCGAGTTGTACGTGTCCCAGAACAGGACTCGCTGCCCGTCGAGCGACCCGGACCGCAAGTCGGCGAGCAGCGCCGCCATCGTCTTGCCGGTGTACGTCCCCTCGAGGTGCAGCCCCGCCTCGTCCGCCGCCGCCACCGCCGCCACGCCCTCGGGCGTGAAGCGCGCGTACTCGTCCCCGAACGCGTCGTGGCGGATCTCCCACGATTCGCGCGGGACGTCCACGGCGACCCGGGCGCCGGCGGAGCGCAGCAGCTCGACGGTGCGGGCGATCAGGGCGGCCAGCGCCTCCTCGTTCGCCCACTCGAGCGGTGTCACGCGAACCGCGACGACGCGCGTGGGAAGTCCGGCCGCGCTCAGTCCGGCGGTGATGCCGGCCGTCGTCCCCATCGAGCCGAGCGGCACGTACAGCAGATCGGGCAGGGGAACGTCGCCCGCCTCGACCTGCGAGGCGAGCTCGAGGGCCGCGTCGACGAACCCCACGCTTCCGACCGGCGACGTCCCTCCCATCGGCACGACGTAGGGCCTGCGCCCCGTCTCAGCCTCGCGCTCGCGCAGCACGCGCACCGCCGCGCGCTCCCGGCTCTCGCGGTCGGGGAAGGGGCGGATGTCGGCCCCGAGGGCGTGCTGCGCCAGCAGGTTCCGGCGCACGTAGCTCGCGTTCGGCTGGGGAGTCAGCATCGAGATCGGCCGAAGCCCGAGCGCGCGAGCGTATACCGCCGTGGCGAGCGCGTGGTTGCTCCCTGCCGCCCCGAACGTCAGCGTCTCCACCGCCCCCTGCTCGAGCGCCTCGCCGAGGAGGAACTCGAGCTTGCGGACCTTGTTGCCGCCGTACCGCTCGGCCGAGCGGTCGTCACGCTTCACCCACACCTCGTGCCCGTCGATCGACATACGCTCGACGGGCGTGGGGCGGTGGACCAGCGCGACATGCGGAAGGGCGTCCGCGAGCGCGGGGAACCGGCGGTACAGCGGGAGGACCATCCATCCTCCGTCTCTCGGTCGACGCGGAGACGCGCGGACAGGCGCCGAGCGCGCCGGGACAGGAGGTCGGCGCGCTCGGCCACGAGCCTTGACCTTCGGGGCTTGGTGATCGGCGATCCATTACTCAGGGGGGAGGTGACCGCTCATTGCCCCGATGCAGCCGTTTGTCGGCTGCACTTGCAGGCTAGCGGAATCCCTACTGCCAGTCAATCCCAGATTCCTACCTTCCGCAGCCCCGACAGGCCCGCTCGCGCCCGCCTGTCTACCCCGCGCGCTGCGTGACCGCGAGCTCGTCGCCCACGAGGTCGACCGTCACCTCCTGGCCGTCGTGCACGCGGCCCTCGACGATCGCCTTCGCCACGAGGTCGACGACCTCCTTCGCGATGACTCGCTTGAGCGGGCGAGCCCCGTACACGGGGTCGTAGCCGGTCAGCCCGATCCTCTCTACCGCCGCCGGCGTCACCTCGAGCGCGATCTTGCGCTCCAGCAGCCGCTGGCGCACCTTCTCCAGCTGCAGCTGCACGATCTCGCCGATCTGCTCGAGCGTGAGCGCCTTGAACACCACGATGTCGTCGACGCGGTTCAGGAATTCCGGCCGGAACGTGTCGCGCAGCGCCTCCATCACCTGCGTCTCGACGCCCGTCTCGTCGCCCGTCTCGACCGCGCGCTGCAACCACACGCTCCCGACGTTGCTCGTCATGATCACGATCGTGTTCCGGAAGCTCACCGTCCGCCCGTGCCCGTCCGTGAGCCGGCCTTCGTCGAGGACCTGCAGCAGGATGTTGAACACGTCCGGGTGCGCCTTCTCGATCTCGTCGAGCAGCACCACCGAGTACGGGCGCCGGCGTACCGCCTCCGTGAGCTGGCCGCCCTCCTCGAAGCCGACGTAGCCGGGAGGCGCGCCGATCAGCCGCGAGACCGTGTGCTTCTCCATGTACTCCGACATGTCGATGCGCACCATGTTGCGCTCGTCGTCGAACAGCAGCTCCGCGAGCGCCTTCGCGAGCTCCGTCTTCCCCACCCCCGTGGGGCCGAGGAAGACGAACGACCCGATTGGGCGGTTCGGCTCGGACAGGCCGGCGCGCGAGCGCCTGATCGCGGCGGCCACCGTCGAGACGGCCTCGTCCTGGCCGACGATGCGCCTGTGCAGCAGCTCCTCCAGGTGCGCGAGCCTGGTCATCTCCCCCTGGAGCAGCCTCGACGTGGGGATTCCCGTCCAGCTCGCCACGACGCTCGCGATCTCCTCGTCGGTGACCTCCTCCTTCAGCATCGCCTCGCCCGTCTGCAGCTCCTTGAGCCTCACGCTCGCCGCATCGAGCTGCCGGTCGAGGTCCGGGATCCGGCCGTAGCGGATCTCCGCCGCGCGCTGCAGGTCGCCGTCGCGCTCCGCGCGCTCGCTCTCGCCGCGCGCCGAGTCGAGCTCGGCGTTGAGGCGCTGGACGTCGTTGATGAGCTCCTTCTCCGACAGCCACTGCGCCTTCAGGCCCGAGAGCTTCTCGTTCAGCACCGCCGTCTCGGCGCGCACGCCCTCGAGCCTCTCGGCCGAGGCAGGGTCGGACTCCTTCCGCAGCGCCGTCTCCTCGATCTGCAGCTGGCGGATCTGGCGGTCCACCACGTCGATCTCCGTCGGCATCGAGTCGATCTCGATGCGCAGCCGGGACGCCGCCTCGTCGATGAGGTCGATCGCCTTGTCGGGAAGGAAGCGGTCGGTGATGTAGCGATCGGACAGCGTGGCGGCGGCCACGATCGCCGGGTCCGTGATCCGTACGCCGTGGTGGACCTCGTAGCGCTCCTTCAGCCCGCGCAGGATCGCGATCGTGTCCTCGACGTCCGGCTCGTCCACGTAGACCGGCTGGAACCGCCGTTCGAGCGCCGCGTCCTTCTCGATACGCTCGCGGTACTCGTCGAGCGTCGTCGCGCCCACCGCGCGCAGCTCGCCGCGTGCGAGCGCCGGCTTCAGCATGTTGGACGCGTCCACCGCGCCCTCGGCCGCGCCCGCCCCCACGATCGTGTGCAGCTCGTCGATGAACAGCACGAGGCGGCCTTCGGCCTGCTGCACCTCGCGCAGCACCGCTTTCAGCCGGTCCTCGAACTCACCGCGATACTTGCTGCCCGCCACCATCGCGCCGATGTCGAGCGCCACGACGTCCTTGTCCTTCAGCGACGTCGGCACGTCGCCCGTGACGATGCGCTGCGCGAGCCCCTCGACGATCGCGGTCTTGCCCGTGCCGGGCTCCCCGATCAGCACCGGGTTGTTCTTCGTGCGGCGCGACAGCACCTGGATGACGCGGCGGATCTCCTCGTCGCGCCCGATGACGGGGTCGAGCTTGCCCTCCCGGGCGAGGTCGGTGAGGTTGCGGCTGAATCGCTCGAGCGCCTGCAACTGCTCCTCGGCTCCTGGGTCGGTGATCTTCGCGCCGCGCCGCAGCTCCGTCAGCGCCTCGAGCAGCCGCGCCGCGGTGAGCCCCTGGCGCTCGAGGATGCGCCCGGCCTCGCCGGCATCGTCGGCTATCGCGAGGAAGAGGTGCTCGGTGGAGATGTAGCTGTCCTTCAGCTGCTCGGCGTGCTTCCCGGCGGCGTTGAGCGCGGCGTTGAGCCGGCCCGACGGCTGCGGCATCTGCGCCGCGACGCCTTTGACCACCGGCAGCCTCGAGACCGCCTCGTCCGCCTCGGCCGACATCGTGTCGACGTCGCCGCCGACCTTCGTGACGATCGGACGAATGACGCCGTCCTCCTGGTCGAGCAGCGCCTTCAGCAGGTGCTCGGGCTCGATCACCTGCTGGTCGGCCTCGCTGGCGTACACGGCCATCAGCTGCAGGACCTCCTGCGCCTTGACCGTCAGTCTGTCGAGTCTCATGCCGTTCTCCTATGACTCCGTTCTCCGGCTCAGCCCGCCCCGCCGGACGAGCACGATCTCCGCCTTGTAGCTCCTCCGTATGCGCTCGGTCTCCTCGATGAGCCGCTGGCACGCCGCCTCCGCCGCCGCGCGCGCCTCGTCGGCCTCGCGCCTCGCGCGGTCGAGGTCGTCCATGAGCTCGATGATCCTCGCGGTGCCCGCGAGATTGACGCCCTCCTCCTGCGTGAGCTGCTGTATCAGCCGAAGGCGCTCGATGTCGGCCTGCGAGTAGAGGCGGGTGTTGCCGGCCGAGCGCTGCGGGCGGATGAGGCAACGCCGCTCGTACACGCGCAGCGTCTGCGGGTGCATGCCCGCGAGCTCGGCGGCCACGCTGATCATGTACAGGGGCCGCTCCCGGTCTTCCTTCCTGCGAACCATCTCGAGCCTTCCTTACGCCAGACCCGCGCGGACGTCGTCCTTGCGGGAGGACTCGAACCGCTTGAGCAGCTCCTTCTGCTCCGCGCTCAGGTCCTTCGGCACCACGACGTGCGCCCTGACCTTCATGTCGCCGCGTCCGCCGCCCGATAGCTTCGGCGCGCCCTTCCCCGGGAGGCGGTACACCTTGCCGTCTTGAGTCCCCGGCGCGATCTTGAGCTTCACCTTGCCCTCGGTCGTCGGCACCGTCACCTCGCCGCCGAGCGCCGCCTCGGCGATCGTGATCGGCAGGTCGAGAACGACGTCGGCGCCGTCGCGCCTGAAGTGTTTGTGCGGCTTCACGCGCGTCATGACGTACAGGTCGCCGCGCGGTCCGCCCGCCTCGCCGGCCTCGCCCTTGCCCTTGAACCGGATCTTGCCTCCGTCGGTCACCCCCGCGGGGATGTTGACCGTGAGCGGCTTCACCTTCGTCACGACACCACGCCCCCGGCACGCCGAGCACGGCTGCTCGACCACGGTCCCCTCGCCTCCGCACCTCGGGCACGGCCGAGAGAAGCCGAAGGGCCCCTGGCCCTGCGAGACGGTGCCGGTACCGCCGCACGTCGCGCACTTCGTGCGGCCCGTGCCCGGCTTCGCGCCCGTGCCTCCGCACGTCGCGCACTTCTCCGAGCGCTGCACGTCGACCTTCGTCGAGATGCCGGACAGTGCCTCCTCGAACGTGAGCGTCACGTCGTAGGCTAGGTCGCGACCGCGGTGAGGCTGCCGGCGCGCCTGCGTGCCGAACCCGCCTCCGCCGAACATCGAGCCGAAGATGTCGCCGATGTCCTCGAAGTTCACCTGCTGGTACTGGAACCCGCCCGGCCCGCCGAACGGCCCGGCGCCCGCCCCCCCGTACGCGCGCGGGTCGAAGCCCTGCCCGTAGTACTGGCCGAACTGGTCGTACTGCTTGCGCTTCTCCGCGTCGGAGAGCACCTCGTACGCCTCGTTGATCTCCTTGAACTTCTCCTCGGAGCCGCCGGCGTCGGGGTGGTGCTTGCGCGCGAGCTTGCGGAACGCCTTCTTGACCTCGTCCGCCGTCGCGCCGCGCGCGACGCCGAGTATGTCGTAGTAGTCCTTGCCGGCCATCCCCTGCTCCTTAGGGCCTGTGCGGGCCTCCGGCGCTCACCACGACCATCGCCGGCCGGATCACCTTGCCGTGCATGAGGTAGCCCTTCTGGTAGACGTCCACCACGGTGCCCTCGGGCACCTCGGCGTCCTCGCGCTGCCCGACCGCCTGCTCCTTGCCGGGGTCGAACGCACGGCCGAACGGGTCGTCCACCTCGACACCCTCCTTCGCGAACACGTCGAGGACCTGCGAGCGCACGAGCTCGACGCCCTTCAGCAGGTCGGCGACGTCACCGCCCGCCGTCGTGTGGTCGATCGCGCGCTCGAGGTTGTCGAGCACGGGGAGCAGCTCCTCGATGACGCGCTGCCCCGCGCGGGCGATCGCGTCCGCCTGCTCGCGCTGCATGCGCTTGCGGAAGTTCTCGAACTCCGCCTGCACGCGCCGCGCGAGCTCCAGGTGCTCGCCCGCCTGGCGCTGCGCGAGCTCGAGCTCCGCAGCGAGGTCGCCCTCGACGAGCTGCTCGTCGCCGTACGCCGCGCCGCCCGCCGCTCCCTCATCGGGATGCAGCTCTACCGTCTCTGGCTCGGCCTTCTTGGAGGCCGAGGGCCGGCGCCCGGGCTTCCGGGCGCCGTCCTCGTCGTGATGCTGTCTCGTGGTAGCGGTCATGACTCACCCCGCCTACTTGTCGTTCTCGTCGACGACCTCGTAGTCGGCCACTTCCTCCTCCTCGGAGGCGGCCTCCTCGGCGGCCTGGCCGCCCTCGGACGCCCCGGTCGCCTCGGCCGCCTCGGCCGTCTGGTACGCGATCTCCCCGAGCTTGTAGCTCGCCTGCATCAGCTTCTCCGTCGCGGCCTTGATCGCCTCGATGTCGTCGCCTTCGAGCGCCTTCTTTACGTTCGCGACCTCGCCTTCGATCTCCGACTTCGTGTCCGCGGGCACCTTGTCGCCGAGGTCCTTCAGCGTCTTCTCCGTGCCGTACACGAGGTTGTCGGCGTTGTTGCGGACCTCCGCCTCGT
>JAJZPX010000065.1 GCA_021811025.1 Actinomycetes bacterium | reverse complement strand
ACGTGAGCGCGGGGCGCTACATGGCCGGCGAGGAGACCGGGCTGCTGAACGCGATCGAGGGCCGCCGCGCGATCCCGCGCGACAAGCCGCCGTTCCCGCAGTCCAGCGGGCTGTGGGGCAAGCCGACGGTCGTCAACAACTGCGAGACCGTCTCTACGCTCCCGCACATCCTCAGCCGGGGCGGCGCGTGGTTCAAGTCGCTTGCGCTCACGCCTGCGGGCGCGGGCACGAAGCTCTACGGCGTGTCGGGCAAGGTGCGGCACCCGGGGCTGTGGGAGCTGCCCGAGGGCACGACGCTGCGCGAGATCGTCTTCGAGCACGGCGGCGGGATGGCTGAAGGCCTCCGGCTCCGCGGGCTGCTGCCCGGCGGCGCCTCGACCGCGTTCGTGGTCGAGCAGCACCTGGACACGCCGATGGACTTCGAGGCGATGGACGCCACGGGCAGCCGGATGGGCACCGGGACCGCCATCGTGCTCGACGACCGCAGCTGCCCTGTCGGGATGGTGCTGTCGCTCATGCGCTTCTTCGCGCGCGAGTCCTGCGGGTGGTGCACGCCGTGCCGCGAGGGCCTGCGATGGACCGAGCGCACGCTGCGGGCGCTGGAGGACGGCGAGGGCGAGGAGGGCGACCTCGGCGTGCTGCGCGAGCAGGTGGCGCTTTTCGGGCCGATGCACCGCACGTTCTGCGCGCTCGCCCCCGGCGCCGCCGCGCCGCTCGATAGCGCGATGCGCTACTTCGGCGAGGACTTCGAGCGCCACGTCGCCGAGCACCGGTGCCCCTGGAGGTAGCGGATGCCGACGATACACGTGGAGGGAAGGCCGTACGAGGTGCCCGAGGGGCTCAACCTCCTAGATGCCTGCCTGTCGCTGGGCTTCGACGTCCCTCACTTCTGCTGGCATCCCGCGCTCGGCTCCGTGGGGGCGTGCCGGCAGTGCGCGGTCAAGCAGTTCAAGGACGAGAACGACACGAAGGGCGTCATCGTCATGGCGTGCATGACGCCCGCGCGCGACGGCACTCGCGTATCGATCGCCGACGCGGAGGCCGCGGAGTTCCGCCGCAGCGTCGTCGAGTGGCTGATGCTGAACCACCCGCACGACTGCCCGGTGTGCGACGAGGGCGGCGAGTGCCACCTGCAGGACATGACGGTGATGACCGGCCACGACTACCGCAAGACGCGCCTCCCCAAGCGCACCTTCCGGAACCAGGACCTCGGGCCGTTCGTCGCCCACGAGATGAACCGCTGCATCGAGTGCTACAGGTGCGTCCGCTTCTACCGCGACTACGCCGGCGGACGCGACTTCGGGGTGTTCGGCGCGCACGACCACGTCTACTTCGGCCGAATGGAGAGCGGGGCGCTCGCGAGCGAGTTCTCGGGCAACCTCGTCGAGGTGTGCCCGACGGGCGTCTTCACCGACAAGACGCTGCACTCGCACTACGCGCGCAAGTGGGACCTGTCGACGGCGCCGTCGGTGTGCGTGCACTGCTCGCTCGGGTGCAACACGCTCCCGGGCGAGCGATACGGCATGCTGCGCCGCGTGCGCAATCGCTACCACCCGGACGTCAACGGCTACTTCCTGTGCGACCGCGGCCGGTACGGCTACGAGTTCGTGAACGGCGAGCGGCGGTTGACGCTCGCGCTGGCCCGCGGCGAGCCGGTGTCGCCCGAGGCGGCGGTGGAGGAGGCGTCGCGGCTCCTGGCCGCCGCGCGCGGCGTGGTCGGGATCGGCTCGCCGCGCGCCACGCTCGAGACGCTGTTCGCGCTCCGCGAGCTCGTGGGGCCCGAGCGGTTGTGCTCGGGCCTCGCCGCCCGCGACCTCGAGCCGCTGCGGCGCGCGATGCGCGGGCTCTCGGGCGCCGTGCCCGCGGCGTCGCTCGCTGACGTGCGCGCCGCGGACGCCGCGCTGCTGCTCGGCGGCGACCCCACCGGCGGCGCGCCGATGCTCGCGCTGGCGCTGCGGCGATCGGCGCGCGTGGCGCCCGTCGCGCGGCTCGCCTCGCACGTGCCCGCGTGGAACGACGCGGCGGTGCGCCAGGCGATCCAGCGCGAGAGCGGGCCGCTGTTCGTCGCGTCGACGGCGCCGACGCGCGTCGACGACATCGCCACCGCGCGCGTCGTCTCCGCGCCGGCGGACGTCGCGCGCCTCGGCTTCGCCGTCGCCCGCCGCCTCGGGGCCGCCGGAGACGAGGTGCGGCTGCACCGCGACGCGCACGCGTTCGCGCGCGACGCCGCTGCCGCGCTCGCGGCGGCCGAGCGGCCGGTGGTGGTGGCCGATGCCGCGTCGGGCGAGGCGGTCGTGGCCGCGGCGGCCGAGGTCGCCGAGGCGCTCGCCGCGCGCGGCTCGGGCGTCCGCCTCGCGCTCGCGCTGCCCGAGTGCGACAGCGCCGGCCTCGCGCTGGCGGGCGGCTTCCCGCTCGAGGACGCGCTCGCGTCGCTGCGCTCCGGCGAGGCCGACACGCTCGTGGTCGCGGAGAACGACCTCTTCCGCCGCCTGCCGCCGGCGCTCGCCGAGGAGCTGCTCTCGCTCGCGCGCGGCGTGATCGCGCTCGACTGCGTCCGCACGCCCACTGTCGAGCGCGCGCACGTCGCGCTGCCGGCCGCCACCTTCGCCGACGGGACGGGCACGCTTGTCAGCAGCGAGGGCCGGGCGCAGCGCTCATTCGCGGCGATGCCGCCGTCGGGAGACGCGCGCGAGAGCTGGAAGTGGCTCGCGCGCCTCGCCGGAGACGCCGGGGGCGGCGGGAGGTGGGAGACCGAGGACGCGGTGCTCGACGCGCTGTCGGGCTTGCCGGGGCTCGCGGGCGCGCGCGACGCGGCGCCGCCGGCGTCGTTCCGCCTCGTCGGCATGAAGGTGGCCCGCGAGCCGCACCGCTACAGCGGGCGCACCTCGATGCGAGCGGACGTCGACGTGAAGGAGGGGCAGCCGCCTGCCGACGCGGACTCCCCGCTCGCGTTCACGATGCAGGGGTTCCAGGGGTTCCCGCCGCCGCCGCTCGTCCCGCGCTACTGGGCAGGCGGCTGGAACTCGGTGCAGGCGCTGCTCCGCTATCAGGTGCAGGCGGGCGGGGCGCTGCGCGGCGGGTCCCCCGGCATCCGCCTGCTCGACGGCGGCCGCTCGGACGGCGGTTCCCCGTCGGCCGAAGCCGGGCGCTTCCCCGTGCCCGAGGCGTTCGAGCCTCGCCGCGGCGAGTGGCTCCTCGTCGGCGCGCCCGCCATCTTCGGCTCCGAGGAGCTGTCGTCGCTGTCGCCTTCCGTCGCGAGCCTCGCGCCCCGGCCGTACGTGGGGCTCTCGCCCGAGGACGCCGAGCGGGCAGGGCTGCGCGAGGGCGGGCGCGTGCGCGTCGGCGCGGGCGAGGCAAGCGCGGAGCTGCCGCTGAGGCTCGTGCCGGGACTGCCGCGCGGGGTGGCGATCGTGCCAGAGGGCCTGCGCGCGATGCCGGCCGAGGTCCGGCCGGGCGGGTACGCCCGCGTCGAGGCGGCGGGGGAGGAGGCGGAGCCGCGATGAGCTACGCGCTCGCGCACGCGCTCATCGCGATCGGCGTGCTGATCGCGATCCTGTCGGTCGCTGCGGGCCTGATATGGGTCGAGCGCAGGGTGCTGGCGCTGTACCAGGATCGGCTCGGCCCGAACCGCGTCGGCCCGTTCGGCCTGCTGCAGGTGCTCGCCGACGTCGTCAAGATCATGACGAAGGAGGACTGGATCCCCCCGTTCGCCGACCGGACGGTCTTCGTCGTCGCTCCGGCGATCGTGATGGTCACGACGCTGCTCGCGTTCGCGGTGGTGCCGTTCGCGCCCGGGCTCGAGGTCGTGCGCCTCGACGTAGGGCTGCTCTTCTTCCTCGCGACGTCCTCGCTCGGCGTCTACAGCGTCGTGCTCGCGGGCTGGTCGTCCGACAGCAAGTACTCGCTGCTCGGCGGGCTGCGGGCCTCGGCGCAGATGCTGAGCTACGAGGTGTTCATGGGGCTGTCGCTCATGGGCGTCGTCATGCAGGCGGGCTCCTTCGACCTTGTCGAGATCGTCGAGGCGCAGCGGCGGCTGTGGTTCTGCGTCCCGCAGTTCCTCGGCCTCGTGGTCTTCCTGATCGCCGGGATCGCCGAGACCCGCCGGCTGCCCTTCGACCTCCCCGAGGCGGACAGCGAGCTCATCGCCGGCTATCACTCGGAGTACTCGGGGATGAAGTTCGGGATGTTCTTCGTCGGCGAGTACGTCGGGATAACGCTCATCTCCGCGATGCTGGTCACGCTCTTCTTCGGCGGGTGGCTCGGCCCGCTGCTGCCCGGGGTCGCGTGGTTCGCGATCAAGGTCCTCGCCTTCGTCGGAGTGTTCATCCTGCTGCGCGCCGCGCTGCCTCGGCCGAGGTACGACCAGCTGATGTCGTTCGGGTGGAAGGTCATGCTGCCGCTGGCGCTCGCGAACCTCGTGGCCACGGCGGCCGTCGTCCTGTGGATTAGGGGGTAGGCCGAGGTGTTCGCGCTGCTCAGATCGATGTGGGAGGTGTTCCTCCACGCCTTCCGGAAGCGGGCCACCATCCCGTATCCCGAGCGGGTGGCTTTCCTGCCGCCCCGCTGGCGCGGCCGCATCATCCTCTCGCGCGACCCCGGCGGGCAGGAGCGCTGCGTCGCGTGCTACCTGTGCGCGGTCGCGTGCCCTGTCGACTGCATCTCGCTGCAGGCGGCCGAGGACGAGGACGGCCGGCGCTACCCCGAGTTCTTCCGCATCAACTTCTCGCGCTGCATCTTCTGCGGCTTCTGCGAGGAGGCCTGCCCGACCTGCGCCATCCAGCTCACGCCGGACTTCGAGATGTCGGAGTACCACAGGCCCAACCTCGTCTACGAGAAGGGGGACTTGCTGATCTCCGGCCCGGGCAAGTACCCAGACTACGACTTCTGGAAGGTCTCGGGAGTCGCGATACGGGGCAAGGGCAAAGGAGAGGGCGTGGAGGAGCGCCCGCCCGCGGACCCGAGGGGGCTCATGCCGTGAGCGGCGGGAGGAGGCGACGGACGTGATCGCGGCGTTCTACGCGGCCGCCGCCGTGGCGGTGCTGTCCACGCTGCTCATGGTGACGCGGCCGAGCGTGGTCCACGCGCTGCTGTATCTGATCGTGTCGCTGCTCGGGACGGCGGTGATGTTTCTCGCGCTCGGCGCGCCGTTCCTCGCCGCTCTCGAGGTCATCATCTACGCAGGCGCCGTCATGGTGCTGTTCGTGTTCGTGGTGATGATGCTGAACCTCGGGCCGTCCTCGTCGCACGCCGACTGGCTGTCACCGCGGGCGTGGGCCGGTCCCGCGCTGCTCGCGGCCGTGCTCGGGATCGAGCTGCTGTGGATCCTCGCCTCGGCCGGCCCGCCGTCCGAAGGCGTCCGCGCGATCGCTCCCGCCCGCGTCGCCGAGTCGCTGTTCGGCACCTACCTCATCGCGGTCGAGCTCGGCTCCATGCTGCTCGCGGCCGGCATTCTCGGGGCGTACCACCTCGGGCGGCGGGAGACGGGGAGGGCGCGCCGATGAGCGGGCAGATCGCGCTCGGGCTTCCCGTGGCGGCCGTCCTGTTCGCGATCGGCCTCGCGGGCGTGCTCGTGAGGCGCAACGTCGTGGTCGTGCTGATGTCGATCGAGGTGATGCTGAACGCAGGCGGGCTCGCGTTCGTCACCGCGGGGGCGCGCTGGGGCTTGCCGGACGGGCAGGTGGCGATGCTGTTCGTGCTCGCCGTGGCCGCGGCCGAGGTCTCGGTGGGTCTCGCGCTGGTGCTCCGCGTGCGCGACGCGTTCGACACGCTGGACACGGACGAGGTGTCGAGGATGAGGGGTTAGGGATGCTGCCGCTGACGTGGGCGATACCGGCGCTCCCGCTCGCGGGGTTCGCGGTGCTCGGCCTCGCGGGACGGCGCCTGACGCCGAGGGCGGTCGCGTGGGTGGGGGCGGGCTCCGTCGCCGCCGCGTTCGCGCTCGCGGCCGCGGTGGCCGCCGCCTTCCTGGCCGCGCCGCCGGCGGGAGGCGCGTTCTCGCAGACGCTGTGGACGTGGTGGACGGTCGGAGGGCTGGCCGCCCACGTGTCGCTGCGGCTCGACCCGCTGTCGCTGGTGTTCGTGCTGGTCGTGACGTTCGTCGGCTCCCTCGTGCTGCTGTACTCGACCGAGTACATGGAGGGCGACCCGGACTACAGCCGCTTCTTCGCCTGGATGGACCTGTTCGCGGGGTCGATGCTCGTGCTCGTCCTCGCGGCCGACTTCCTGTTGCTGTACCTGGGCTGGGAGGCCGTCGGTCTGTGCAGCTACCTGCTCATCGGCTTCTGGTACCGCGACTGCGCGAACGGGCGGGCGGCGATGAAGGCGTTCGTCGTGACTCGCGTCGGCGACGTGGCGCTGCTGGTGGGCATCCTCCTGCTCTTCACTCAGCTCGGGACGCTCGGCATTCAGAGTGCGATGAGCCGCGCGGTCGACGCCTGGCCGACGGGGGCGGCCGTGGCGTCGGTCGCGGCGGCGCTGGTGCTCGGTGGGGCCGTCGGGAAGTCCGCGCAGCTGCCGCTGCAGGTGTGGCTGCCGGACGCGATGGCCGGCCCGACCCCGGTCTCGGCGCTCATCCACGCCGCGACGATGGTGACCGCCGGCGTCTACCTGATCGCGCGCACGGGCGCTCTGTTCGCGATCGCGCCCGGCGTGCGCCTCGCGGTGGCCGTGATCGGCGCGCTCACGTTGCTGATCGCCGGCTTCAGCGCCCTCGCGCAGTCCGACATCAAGAAGGTCGCCGCCTACTCGACGGTCAGCCAGCTCGGCTACATGTTCGTGGCGCTCGGTGTCGGCGCCGCCTCCGCCGCGGTGTTCCACATGTTCACGCACGCGTTCTTCAAGGCGCTCATCTTCCTCGGCGCCGGCGCGGTGATCAAGGCGATGGACGAGGACCGCGACATGTTCCACATGGGCGGGCTGAAGGACCGCATGCCGCTCACGTTCTGGACCTTCACGATCGGGTGCGCGTCCCTCGCGGCGCTGCCGCTCGTCACGGCCGGCTTCTACAGCAAGGACCTCATCCTGTTCGAGTCGTTCGCGTCGCCGTACGGCGACGTGTGGCTGTGGCTCGCGGGACTCGTGGGCAGCGTGCTGACCGCTCTGTATGCCTCGAGGATGGTGCTGTTGACGTTCTTCGGCCCGCTCAAGCGGGAGCCGTCGGGGCTTCCGGGCCCGCGGATGGCCGTCCCGATGGTCACGCTCGCGGTCCTGGCGGTCGTGGCCGGCTTCGTCCAGGTGCCCGGCTATCTCGGCGGGAAGCCGTTGTTCACCGGCCTGGTCGGGGCCGGGCTGCCGGCGAGGTCGAGCCCGCTCGTCGGGGCGGCTCTCGCAAGCGCGATCGCCGGCGTCCTCGTCCTTGCGGGCATCGCCTCGGCGTACTGGCTGTACGAGCCGGGCCGCCCCGCGCTCGACCGGCTCGTGGCGACGCCGTGGGGCGCGGCGCTCCACCGCGCCTTCCTCGCCGGCTTCGGCTTCGACGCCGCCTACGAGGCGGTCTTCGTGCGGCCCTACCGGCGCCTCGCCGAGCTCGACCGCGGCGACTTCGTCGACCCCGCGTACCGCGCCGCGGGCCGGCTCGCGGCCTGGTGCGGCGGCGCGCTGGACGGCCTGGAGACCGGACGCGTGCGGAACTACGCGTTCGGCATCGGCATCGGAGTCGTCGTCGTGCTGGCGGTGGTGATGCTGCGATGATCCTCCTGGCGCTCCTGCTCGTCCCGTTCGCCGGCGGCGTGCTCGCGTGGGCCGCGGAGACCGTCTCTCCGCTCGCGGTCCGGTGGACGGCGCTGTGCGCCGCCGCGCTCGAGCTCGTCGTCGCGGCCGTCGCGTGGTTCGCGTATCCGGCTCCCGCTGCCGGCTGGCCGCCGTGGGTCGCGCAGTTCCAGGCGGAGTGGGTGCCGCAGCTCGGCATCTCCTTCCACCTGGCGGCCGACGGGCTGTCGCTCGCGCTGATCGCGCTCACCGGGTTCCTCGGCGTCGCGGGCGTGGTGGCGTCGTGGCGGGAGATCACGCAGCGCGTCGGGCTCTTCCACTTCCAGCTGCTGTGGGCGCTCGCCGGCGTGACGGGCGTGTTCCTGGCCGCGGACCTGTTCCTGCTGTACTTCATGTGGGAGCTCATGCTCGTGCCGATGTACTTCCTGATCGCGCTTTGGGGGCACGAGGACCGGCGGCGCGCCGCGATGAAGTTCTTCCTGTTCACTCAGGCCGGCGGCCTGCTGATGCTGATCGCGATCGCGTCGCTGTACGTCGCGCACGGCCGGCGGACGGGCGTCTACACCTTCGAGTACTCCGCGTTGCTCGGCTCCCCGGCCGCGCTGGGCGCCTCGGTTTGGCTGGCGCTCGGGTTCGTCGCGGCGTTCGCCGTCAAGCTGCCGGCGGTCCCGCTGCACCCCTGGCTGCCGGACGCCCACACGCAAGCTCCTACGGCGGGCAGCATCGTGCTCGCGGGGCTGCTCCTGAAGTCGGGCGCGTACGGCTTCCTGCGCTTCGTGCTCCCGCTGTTCCCGGCGGCCTCGGCCGAGATCGCCCCGTACGCGCTGTGGGCCGGCGCGGCGGGCACCGTGTACGGCGCGTTCCTCGCCTTCCCCCAGCGCGACTTGAAGCGCTTCGTCGCCTATACGAGCGTGAGCCACATGGGCTACGTGCTCATCGGCGCGTTCGCGGGAAGCCGCCTGGCGCTGACCGGCGCGGCCCTTGAGATGCTGTGCCACGGCCTCAGCACGGGCGCGCTGTTCATGATCGCTGGAGCGCTCATGGACCGCGCGGGCACGCGCGACATGGGCCGCCTGGGCGGGCTCCTGGCGGCGCTGCCGCGGATGAACGCCTGGACGACCGCCTTCGTGCTCGCTTCCATCGGCCTGCCCGGGCTCGGCAACTTCGTCGCCGAGTTCCTCGTGCTGGCGGGCGTGTTCTCCGTCTCGCCGGCGGTGGCGGCGGTGGGTGCCGCCGCGATGATCGCCTCGATGGTCTACGGCGTGTGGCTCCTCTATGACGTCTTCCAGGGCCCCGCCCCCGTCGCCGGCGACGCGGACGCGTCCCGCCTGCCCGACCTCCGTGGGCCCGAAGCCGCGGTCCTCGCCGTCATGACCGCCGGCCTCGTGTGGCTCGGCGTCTATCCGCAGCCGGCCGTGAGCGCGATCGAGGCGGGCGTCGGCCCGCCGGACGTGCCCGTCGCGGCCGCGCCGGCGCGCGCGGCACGGACGGCGGCGGAGCGGGCCGAGGCGCCGGCGGGCGTGCCGGGCGGGGCGAGGGAGCGTGCGCCGCGATGACCGCGGCGGACCTCGGCGCGATGGCGCCGTACTCGGTGATCGCCGCCGCCGTGGCGGTCGGCTTCGCCGCGCTCGCGGTGC
>JAJZPX010000064.1 GCA_021811025.1 Actinomycetes bacterium | reverse complement strand
CCGCGACGAGCAGGACGTTGCTCGCGATGAGAGCGATGCGCCTTCCGCGCCGGTGCCGCCGCGTGTCCTCGGCCGTCTTCACGCGCTGTGGTTACCCGCGACCCCGCCTGCTCTCGCGTCGCGGCCGCTGGTACACTGCGAGAGGCCGAGTGCAGGAGGCGAGGATGGCCGAGGCGCCCTGGCGCGAGCTCGCAGAGCACGACCCGCTGCTGGGCTCGCTGATCGAGCGGCTGGGCCCGCTCGACCCGCCGCAGCCGCGCGAGCCCTTCATCGCGCTCGCCCGCTCGATCGTCGGGCAGCAGCTGTCGATGCAGGCGGCGTCGACCATCTGGCTGCGGCTCAACCTCGGTGGCCCGCTGACGCCCCAGCGTCTCGCCTCCGCGTCCGACGAGGAGCTGCGAGCGGCGGGCGCCTCTCGCCCCAAGATCGGCTACCTGCGCGACCTGGCCGCCCGCGTCCTCGACGGCCGCCTCGACCTCGCGCGGCTCCCGTCGCTCCCCGACGACGAGGTCGTCGGGGAGCTCGTGCAGGTGCGCGGGATCGGCCGATGGTCGGCCGAGATGTTCCTCGTCTTCGCGCTCGGCCGTCCGGACGTGCTCGCGCTCGACGACGTCGGCCTGCAGCGCGCGGCCGGATGGCTGCTGGGGCTTGGGCGCAACGCAACGCCGCCGGAGCTCGCCGAGGCGGGCGAGCGGTGGCGGCCCTACCGCAGCCTGGCCTCGATGTACCTCTGGAAGGCGATCGCCGAGGGTCTCGCGCGTCAGTAGGACCAGCGGCGGCGCGAGTAGCTCCTCTCGCTCCCGCCGTGCGTGACGAGGTCGAGCACGACCCCGAGCACGACGATGAGGATGCCGGTCGCCGACGGCCACAGCGCGGCGTTGACCGCGTACGCGTAGGCCAGCGTCGTCCACGGCAGCAGGAAGAAGCCGAGGACGGGCAGCAGCCACATGCCGTCGTACGCCCTGACCAGGTAGTTCGAGAACAGCCAGAGCAGGATGATCGCGATCCGCGGGCTTAGCAGCAGCAACGCGGCCAGCACACAGCAGCCCATGAGCGAGTCCCTTCGGACGGGTTCCCTCGGCCGTATATGCCCCTGTCCGGCCGCGCATGCATCGGGGAACAGACACACGGAGCGCAGCAGCCGACTTCAGGGAGGGGCTCGATGCGGCGGGACATGGTGAGGGAGCTCGAGGACTGGGTCGAGCGCACGTTCACGGTCGAGCGCGGCGTGCAGAGGAACGAGGTGCTGCGGCGCGCGAAGGACGCGGGGCTGCCGCGCGAGGAGCTCGACATGCTCGCGCAGCTGCCGCAGGCGTCGCAGACGCCGCACGAGATCGTCAACGAGATCGACCGGATGGCGGCGCCGCACGAGCCGGGCGGCTCGGCGGGCGGGATGGACGCGGGCTCGAGCGGCGAGAAACGGCCGGGCGCGTATGGGGCGCCGCCGAAGCGCACCAAGGGCGGCGACCAGATGGGCGGCTACCAGCCGTAGCGTACGGGCGGCGAGGGCGAGAGAAGCGAGGAGGCCCGCATGATAAACCGCGACGTGGTGATGCGCGTGGTGAGCCCGCTGTTCGACGAGAAGGAGTGCGTCACGCGCGAGGACATCCTGCAGCGCATCGACGCGTCACGCGAGATAGACGCCGACGCCAAGCGCATACTCGCCTCGCTGTGGAAGGACGGCTGCTACACGCGCGAGAGCTTCCGCAACGCTCTCGAGGGCTACGGCTGGACGTCGCCGATCAGCTACGGCTGGTGACGCTCGCCGCTACTCGACCGTCCCGCGCTTCGGCACGGACTCGACGCCACGAACGGTCGAGGTGATGCCCGGGGCGCGGCTCTCGAGGAAGTCGAGGTGCTCGCGGTCCTGGCCGGTCTGCTCGCCGATGAGCGCCTGCGCCGGCGCGGGGAAGCCCTCGGCGAGGGAGATCTCGTGGAGCTCGACGTCGAGGCGCTCGGCGTCCGCCAGGCCGCCGAAGAGCCCGTCGGCGTCGCGGGCGTGCATCACCCCTCGCCCGACGGCCTCGACGTGCTCGCGGAACGGCTGCGACGGTTGCTGCTCCGCCCCGCCGATCCCTTCGAGGACCTCGTTCAGCTCCTGCGCCTGCTGCGAGTGCTGCTCGGCGATCCGGTACAGGCCGTCGCGGACGTCCTCGTCCGCCACGCGCCCCGCGACCGCCTCCATCACGTCCGCGAGCTCCTGCTCGATGAAGCGGAGCTGCGAAAGCGCTTCCTTCTCCTCCATCGCGCACCTCCCGCGTCGGCCGTGTCGGTTCGTCCCCGAGGCGGGGCAGCGGCATGCCGACGGCGGGCGGGTACACTGACGGACGGAGGTGGGACGCATGCAGTACGTGGTGGAGCTGCGATCGCTCGCGGACCGCGTCGAGATGGCCGAGGGCGTCACGATGCCGCGCCTCGGCGTAGGGACGTACAAGTCGCGGGAGGGCTACGAGGTCGAGCACGAGGTGTCCTGGGCGCTCGAGATCGGATACCGCGGCGTCGACACGGCGGCGATGTACGAGAACGAGGACGGCGTGGGCCGGGCGATCCGGTCGAGCGGGATCCCGCGCGAGGAGCTCTTCGTCGCGACCAAGGTGTGGAACAGCGACCAGGGCTACGCGTCGACCCACGCGGCGTTCCGCGCCAGCCTTCGCAAGCTCGCCCTCGACTACGTCGACCTGTACCTCGTCCACTGGCCGATCCCGTCGCTCATGGAGGACACGTGGCGCGCGATGCAGGAGATCCGCGAGAGCGGGGCGGCGCGCGCGATCGGCGTGTGCAACTTCCTGCCTCACCACCTCGAGCGGCTGCTCTCGTTCGCCGACGTTCCGCCGGCCGTCGACCAGGTGGAGTTCCATCCGGGGCTGCAGCAGCGGCAGCTGATGTGGTTCCTGCACGATCGCGGGATCGTGCAGCAGGCGTGGGCGCCGGTGATGCGAGGCCGCGTCTTCGGCATCCCGACGCTGGTCGAGATCGGCGAGCGGCACGGCAAGACGCCGGCGCAGGTCTCGATCCGCTGGATCCTGCAGAAGGGCATCACTACGATCCCGAAATCCGTGCACCGCGAGCGGCTCGCCGAGAACGCCGACGTGTTCGACTTCGAGCTCTCGGACGAGGAGATGGCGGCGATCGACGATCTCGACCGGGCAGAGCGGCTCGGCCCGCACCCCGACCGCTACGGCGGGCGGTAGTGAGCGCCGTCCTCGGCGCGGCAGGCTTCCTGCTCCTCTTCGCCGGCGGGGAACTCGTCGTGAGGGGCGGACTCAGCCTGGCGCGGCGTCTCGGGGTCTCGACGCTCATCATCGGGCTCGTCGTCATCGGGTTCGCGACCTCGGCCCCCGAGCTCGTGGTGAGCCTCGCCGCCACGCTCGAGTCGCAGCCTGAGCTCGCGCTCGGCAACGTGGTCGGGAGCACGATCGCCAACCTGCTGCTGATACTCGGCATCGCGGCGGTCGTGCGTCCGCTTTCGCTCTCCAGGGGCGGGTTCCATCAGCCGGCGCTCATGGTGGGGGCTATCGCCGCGCTTGCGGCGGCGGGGCTTCTCAGCGGCCTCGGGCGAGTGGCCGGGGCCGCATTCGTCGCGGCGCTCGCCGTGCACCTCGCCGTCTCGTATGCGAGGGAGCGGCGCAGCCCCGTCGAGGTGGACGAGGAGGAGGTGACGGGGCCGCCCGCGACGCTCGCGCGTGCGGTCCCGCTGCTGGCGGCGGGGCTCGTGGCGCTCATCGCCGGCGGGCAGTTGCTCGTGACGGGCGCCGTCGGGCTGGCGCGCGAGCTGGGCGTGCCGGAGGCGGTGATCGGGCTGACGCTGGTGGCGCTCGGGACATCGCTGCCCGAGATCGCGACCTCCGCGACCGCCGCTATGCACGGGCACGGGGACATCGCGGCGGGAAACGTGATCGGGAGCAACCTCTTCAACGTGCTCGGGATCCTCGGCCTTGTCGCCATCGTCCGGCCACTCCCCATTCCCGCAGCGATGGCGCGTGTCGACATCCCGTTCGCGCTGATACTGTCGCTGCTGCTGCTACCCGTCCTTGCGGGGAAGGTGAGGCTCGGACGGCCGGCCGGTGGGGTGATGCTCGCCGCGTACGCGGGCTACGTCCTCGTGCGGTTCGCATGAGGAGGAGCGGGACGGTGAGACGACGCGCTCTCGGAATCGCCGTGGCCCTCGGATCGGCCGCGCTCGCCGCGCTCGTCGCCTGGTCGCGGCGCGAGGTGCGCCGCGGGGAGACCGCGTTTCCGCCGCAGGGGCGCGTGCTCGAGCTGCCGTCCGGCGCCCGCCTGCACGTCGTCGAGGAAGGCGACGGCGCGCCGCCCGTCGTGTTCGTCCACGGCGCCGACGGCGTCGCTCTGTCGTTCACTGAGACCGTGACGGCCGAGGTGGCGCGCGCCCACCGCGCGGTCGCCCTCGACCGCCCCGGCCACGGCTGGTCGACGCTCCCGCCCGGCGCCGTCGCCGGCGTCGCGACCGACGTCGGCGTCATCCGCGAGGGGATGGCGGCGCTCGGCGTCACTCGGCCGACGGTGGTGGGGCACAGCTACGGCAGCCTCGTCGCGCTTGCCTGGGCGCTCGACCGCCCGGATGAGGTGCGGGCGCTCGTGCTGCTGTCGCCGGTCGCCACGTACCCTTGGCGCTTGCCCGCATGGGTCCTGCGGCCGGCCGGCGTCCCGCTGCTGGGCCGCGCGCTCACCGAGACGTTCGTCGTGCCCGTCGGCCGAGCGGTCCTCGGGCCCCTCACGCGGCACGCCTTCTTCCCGCAGGACGTGCCGGAGCGCTATCGCGAGTACTCGCGGGCGCTGTACGCGCGCCCGGCGCAGTTCCGGGCGCTTGCGTCGGAGTACGCGAAGCTGCGCGACGACGTGCGGTCGCTCGAGCCGCGGTTCGGCGAGCTGGCTCTGCCGGTGGAGATCGTCGTGGGCGAGGAGGACCAGGTGACCCGCGCGCGCCTCCACGCCGAGCGGCTCGCGCGCGAGGTGCCCGCCGCGCGGCTGACGGTGTTGCCCGGCGTCGGGCACGAGCTCATGTGGACGAGGCCCGACGCGATCGTCGACGCGGTGAGGCGCGCGGAGGAGCGGTCCCGCTAGGGTACCGCCGAGCCCTCGCCGTCGGCGTCGCCCATGTCGATGAGCTCAGGCACCGTTATCGCGCCCCGCTCCTCCAGGTAGTCGACGTGCCCCTGCTCCTCCCGCTGCTGCGCCTTCAGAGCCGCGGCGTGCTCCGGCGCCATCTGCTCCGCGAGCGGGACCTCGTAGAAGTCGACGATGCGCCGCTCGGCACGCACGAGCGCGACGAGCACCGCGGCGGCCTCCTCGGCGCGTTCGAGGTCGTCGGTGAGCGAACGGACGGCCTGCTTGAAGTCGTCCGGGACGTGCGCCGACTCGCGCTCCTCCCCCCGCAGTACGCGGTCGATCTCCTCCGCATGCCGCGCGTGGTCCTCGCCGAACCCTCGCACGCGGGCGAGCAGGTCGCGGTCGGGCAGCTTGCCCGCCGCCTGCTCCACCGACCACGATAGCTCCCGTTCGAGATAGCCGAGCTCCGCCAGGCCCGTCCGTGCGATCGTGTCCATCGTGCACCTCCGTGTCCACGGGATACTTTCCCCGTCCGGCGGCCGAGGGACCCGCCTCTCACCTGCTCGCGCGCTCCAGCCCGCACGCTATCGCCTCGGACGAGGCGCGGAGCTCCGACAGCACGGCGGCGATGCCGGGATTGCCGCCGCTGCCGTGCCGGATCGCCCCGTAGGTCCGCCGGACGTGGCCGTCCTCCAGAGGCTGCAGGTCCACGTCCTTCCGCTCGGCGAACAGTCCGAGGGCCGGCACGAGCGCGACGCCGAGGCCGGCGGCGACGGCCGACAGGATGACGTCGATGTCCATCGCGTGGAAGTCCGTACGGGGCTCGAAGCCCGCGGCAGCCGCGATACGCACGACCAGCTCGAGCAGCGACGTCTGGTCTCGGCCGACGATCCAGGCCTCGCCGGCGAGGTCACGGACGCGCACGGGCCGTCCGGCGAGCGGGTGCGATCTCGGCATCGCGAGGAAGAGCGGCTCGACGAGCAGCTCCTCGCGCTCCACCCCCGGGTCCTCGATGCTCGGCAGGACGTCCCACTCGTACGTCAGGACGACGTCCAGGCGCCCCGCCTTCAGCGCGGGCATGCTCTCCTCCGGCTCGAGGTCCGTCACGGACAGCCGCAGGAGGGGATGGCGCCCGCGCAGGCGGACCAGCGCGGGCACGAGCAGCGAGCGCGCCGCGGTGGGGAAGGCCGAGATCCGCAGGTCGCCCGAGATGCCGGTGGCGGCGGAGGCGAGGTCCGCCTCGGCGGACTCGATCTCGGCCAGCACGCGCTCGGTGTGTTCCACCAGGCGCTGCCCAGCCTGTGTGAGGCGCAGCCGGCGTCCGTCCCGCTCGACCAGCTTGACCCCGGCCTCGCGCTCGAGCGCCGCGAGCTGCTGGCTGACGGCGGACGGCGTCACCCACAGCACCTCGGCCGCCGCGGCGACTCCGCCCCTCGTGGCCACTTCCCGGAGGATGCGCATGCGCTGCACGTTCAACATGAAGCGAAGCTTACGCGCCAATCAAGAAAGCGTAAATAGACCTAACACGATTTCGGACGGATACTGAGGTCGAGGCGGTCGAGCACCGCCGCGATCGTGGATGTGAGGTGAGCGCGGTGTATCGGGACCACTTCAGCGAAGGCGGCGTCTATCCGCTGCGAGCCCTTGTCATCGTGGCCGCGGCAGCGATGGTGGTCCTCGCGTTCGCGAGGTAGCCAGCCGGGCGGCAGTCCGCAGTCCCTTTCCGAGGCCGCGTCCCCCAGCGCGGCCTCGCGCCTTTCGCGGGGCTCACACGGAGAGCGTCTCACCGCCGGTCGCGACGAGCACCTCGGTCGCCGGCGCCTCGTCCGAGAGCGTCTCCAGGTACTCGTCCGCCGCGTTCGCCTGCTCGGGCGTCTTCAGCCACGTCCCGAGGTGGTAGAGCGCGACCGCGCGCGGGTGCAGCGCGTGAACGGCCTCGGACGCCTCCTCGGCGTCCATGATCTCGAGGCCCGGCCGCGGCCGTTCGGGCAGCAGGGCCAGGTCGATCGCCCAGCGCTGCCCGATCTCGTTCATCTCGTCGATGTAGCGCGTGTCCCCGGCGACGTAGAGGGCCCTGCCGTCCGCCTCGACCACGTAGCCGCAGGATGGGCCGCGGTGCCTCGCCGGCACGCATGTCACCTTCGCTCCGCCGAACGCCCGCGACTCCCACCAATCCAGCTCGTCCAGCTGCGGGAGCAGCCGCATGCCCTCCGGCCACTCGATGCCCTTCGGCACGACGACGGTCGTCTTCGGCCCGAGCATCGCGAAGAACCCCGGATCCACGTGGTCGCGATGCCCGTGCGTCACGAGCACAACGTCGACGTCCGTGAGCTTGCGCGCGTCTACCGCCGGGTGTACCCGGCCCGCCAGCTCCCCGCCTATGCCGAAGAGCGGATCGGCCAGGATACGCTCGCCGCTGCCGCGGATGAGCACGGTGGCGTGACCGATCAGGGTTACGTCCAAAGCGGCCTCCTCACGCGAAGTGATGGCGCTCCAGGAGCGCGGCACCACATGGGTAGATACCCGACATGCCGGAGCTGCCAGATGTCGAGACGATGCGCCGCTACCTCACAGCGGAGGCGCTCGGACGTCGCGTGGCGGACATCGAGGTGCGCGACCGGCGGACGCTGCGCGACCTCCCGCCCAGAGAGCTGGCGGAGGCGGTCAGCGGCAAGCCGCTGACGGTCACCGCGCGGCACGGCAAGTGGCTGTTCGCCGAGGTGGGGCGCGGGCCGTGGATCGTGATGCACTTCCGGATGACCGGCTCGCTCGCCGTGACCCCTCCCGGCGCGCCGCCCTCCCGCTTCGCTCGCGTGCGCTTCCGGTTCGCCGACGGCGGCGCGCTTGAGTTCCGCGATCAGCGCCGGTTCGGCCTGATCGTGCTGGCGGACGATCCCGCGGCGTTCGCGGCGGCGCACAGGCTCGGCCCCGACGCGCTCGACCCGCGACTCACCGCCGCCGCGTTCGAAGAGCGGCTCTCGAAGCGGCACGGGCCGCTCAAGACCGTGTTGCTGGATCAGGCCTTCGTGGCCGGCATCGGCAACGTCTACGGCGACGAGGTCTGTCACGCGGCCGGGCTGGCGCCGCTGTCGCGCGTGGAGGACCTCTCCCCGAAGGAGCGGCGCGCGGTCTACCGCGCCATGCGCGGCGTGCTCGACACCGCGGTGAAGCGGATGACCGAGGGGCGCCCGTTCCCGAACGGGTGGCTCATCGACGAGCGTCGTGCGGGCGGCGTCTGCCCTCGCTGCGGCGAGCCGGTCTCCCGTGCGAAGCTGCAGGCGCGCTACACGTACTGGTGCGCCTGCTCGCAGACGATGGCCTGACGGAGTCGTCCTTCGCCCGCCGCCGCTCGCTCGAGTCCCGCCGTCCCTCGGTGCGATGGCCTCCCTTCTGACCGCGCGACGCCGCGTGCTTCGCGCCGTCGTTCCCGTGGGAACGAGGCGTGTCGTCCGTCGGCGTGAGGACCGGCGGCGTTGGGGGCGCGGGAGGCGCCGGAGGCGAGACGGCGGGGGGTGGAGCGGGCGAGGGTGCGGCCGGCGCGGGCGCCGCGGGCGTCTTCCCCGCCTCCGCCTGCGGGTCGGCCGAGGCGACCGAGACCTGCCGGAGCGCCGACGGCGTTCGCTGCGCTGCCGGCTCAGCGCCGGCGGCGACGGCGGCCGGGGCAGCGGGCTTGTGAGCCGGGAGGGGCCCGGCGGCGAGGACCAGCCGGTGGCGCGGCACCGCGACGTCAGCGACGCGAGCGATCGTCAGCGGCGCGAGCACGCCGGCCGCCGCGACCGCCACCAGGGCGACGATCGTCGCGGAGAGACCGCCCATCGCCGTCGCCTGCGCCTTGCCTACGACCGCCGAGTCCTTCGTGAGCCTCTTTCGCATGTGCCCTCCCAGTCGTCACGCCTCGAGCCCGAGCGCCGCGCGCTTCTCGCAGATCGCCGTCAGGTGCCATTCCAAATGTCGGACGGTGTGCAGGAGTAGTTGACGGAGAGTCACGAGCCCCGTCTCCGTGTGCACCGCCTGCCGCAGCCAATCCTCGCCCGCGATTCGGCCGAGGTCGGCCGCCATCTGCTCGCGCGTCACTTCGACGAGCCGCAGCTGCAGCTCCGGGTCGCGATCGTGGTAGTGCAGCCTGTCGAGGTACGGCGTGGCGTCGATGCCGATCAGCAGCGGCTTGTCCGTGCCGATCGTGCGCTTCATCCTGTCGGCGAGGAACTGCTCGCAGTCGGCCAGGTGGCACAGCACCTCGAGCGAGCTCATCTTGCCCTCGACCGGCCGCGCGCGCAGAGTCTCGGC
>JAJZPX010000063.1 GCA_021811025.1 Actinomycetes bacterium | reverse complement strand
GAGCATGGGCTCGAGGTCGAAGTTGTCGCGGGGGCCGTAGAGGTTCACCGGCAGCAGGAAGATGCCCTCGAAGCCGTACTGCTGGCGGTAGGCCTGCAGCTGCACCAGCATCATCTTCTTCGCGAGCCCGTAGGGCGCGTTCGTCTCCTCGGGGTAGCCGCTCCAGAGGTCCTCCTCACGGAAGGGCACCGGCGTGAACTTCGGGTAGGCGCAGATGGTCCCGATCCCCACGAACTTGCCGACACCCGCCTGCCTGGCCTGCTCGATGAGGTGCACGCCCATCGCGAGGTTCTCATAGAAGAAGCGGCCGGGATTGACGCGATTCGCGCCGATCCCGCCCACGATGGCGGCGAGGTGGACGATGACGTCGGGACGAACGTCGGCCAACAGCCGCCGGGCCGTTTCCTCCTCGACGAGATCGTAGTCGGCCTTTCGAGGGACGAAGACGTCCTTCGCCCCGCGACGCTGCAGCTCCTCGACCACGAACGAGCCAAGGAACCCGGCGCCGCCCGTGACGCAAACCCGCTTGTCCGACCAGAATACGCTCACTCGGGACCCGCCTTCAGCCTCGCCACGTCAGCGTCCACCATCATCTCGACGAGCTCGCGGAAGCTCACCGTCGGCACCCAGCCCAGCACGCGCCGTGCCTTGCCCGCATCGCCCCGCTGCGCGATCGAGTCCGCGGGCCGCATGAAGCGCTCGTCCTGCGTGACATACTCGCGGTAGTCGAGGCCGAGGTGCGCGAACGCGATCTCGCAGAAGTCGCGCACCGTGTGCGTCTCGCCCGTCGCCACGACGTAGTCGTCCGGGCGCTCGTGCCGCAGCATCAGCCACATCGCCCGCACGTAGTCGCCCGCGAGTCCCCAGTCGCGCCGCACGTCGAGGTTGCCCATCGGCAGCTCTGCCGCGAGCCCGAGCTTCACGCGCGCCGCGCCCTCGGTGATCTTGCGCGTCACGAAGCTCACGGGCCGCTTCGGCGACTCGTGGTTGAACAGGATCGCGTTGCACACGAACGTCCCGTGGGTCTGGCGGTAGTCCACCCCGATGACGTGCGCGAAGAGCTTGGCGGCGCCATACGGCGACACGGGCCGGAACGGCGTGCTCTCATCCTGCGCGCCGGCCTCCACGCAGCCGAACATGTCGGCCGACGACGGCTGGAGCACGCGGGCCACGGGCGCGAGCTTCCGCACCGCCTCCAGGAGCCGCAGCGGGCCGACGGCGTCCACCTCGGCCGTCAGCACGGGCCGCTCCCACGACATCGCCACGGACGACTGCGCCGCGAAGTTGTAGACCTCGTCCGGCCGAGAGGTCTCTACCGCGGCGCGCACGGACTCGTCGTCCGTGAGGTCGCCGGGGAGGATAGCGACGCGCTCGAGATACGGCTCGAGGATATCGACAGGGTCGGTGGGCAGCACGAGACCGAAGACCTCGTAGCCCTCGGAGAGCAGGAGCTCCGTGAGATAGTAGCCGTCCTGGCCGGCGATCCCGGTTATGAGCGCGCGCTTCGGCATCTAGCGGCCGTACTCGTCCTGGTACCGGACTATGTCGTCCTCGCCGATGTACTCGCCCACGGCCACCTCGATCACCTTCAGCGGCACGTCTCCGGCGTTCTCCAGGCGGTGCACGGCGCCGGCCGGAAGGTAGATGGACTCGTTCGCGGACAGCTCGATCGCATCGTCGTTCCGCTGAACGCGGGCCACGCCTTCGATCACGATCCAGTGCTCGCTCCGATGCTGGTGGCTCTGGAGCGACAGACGATGTCCGGGAAGGACGTCGATCGACTTGATCTGGAAGTCGTCGGCCTTCATGAGCAGCGTCCAGCTGCCCCAGGGGCGCAGCGACGAGCGGGCCGCGACGACCTCGGGAGCATTCACGGCCTTGAGCGCCTCCACGACGAGCCGCACGTCCTGCGCGCGGTCCTTCTTCGCGACCAGGGTGGCGTCCGGCGTGTCGACCACGAGCACGTCGTCGAGGCCGAGCGTGGCGATCAGCCGGTCCTGGGAGTACGCGACGACGTCGCGCGAGTCGACGTCCACCACGCGCCCGACGCGGACATTGCCGCGCTCGTCGGGCGGCGCGAGCTTCTCGAGCGACAGCAGCGACCCGACGTCCGACCACTCCATGTCGGCGGGGACGACCGCGACGCGCTCCGACACCTCAAGCGCCGCCTTGTCGAACGGCACCGACGGCAGGCCCGCGAAGCGTTCGCGCGGCTCGTCGGCGGTCCACTCCGTCTTCGGCAGCGACGCGAGCCACCGCGCGGTCTCGACGATGCGCTCGCCGTGCGCGGACTCCTCCGTCTTCGCCGCCCGGCCCGCGGCCTCCAGCTGCTCGAGCACGACGTCCGCCCTCGCGACCAGCATGCCCGAGTTCCACAGGTAGTCGCCCCGCTCGAGGAACAGCCGCGCGGTCTCGAGGTCGGGCTTCTCGGTGAATGCGGCCGCCAGCCGGCCCTGCGCCTCGCCGACGCGCTCGCCCTCGATCGCTTCCCCGGCGCGGATGTAACCGTACGCCGTCTCGGGGCCCGCCGGCTTCAGGCCGATCGTGACGAGGTAGCCCTCGGCCGCGAGCGAGCCGGCGACGGTGACCGTGTCGCTCCACACCCCCCCGTCCTCGAGGAGGTGGTCAGACGGGAGCACGATCATCACGGCGTGCGGGTCGTAGCGCAGGAGGTGGGCGGCGGTCAGCGCGATCGCCGGGGCGGTGTTGCGAGGCACCGGCTCGGCGAGGTAGTCGATCTCGAGGTCCTTCAACCCGGCCTGCGACTTGAGGTGGTTCCGCAGCTCGTCCAGGAGCCGCTCGTTCGTCACGACGTGCAGCGACCCGAGGTCGCAGAAGTCGGTCACCCGTTGCACGGCGCGAGTGATGAGACTCACGCCCCCGAACACGGAGAGCAGCTGCTTCGGCCCGAGCTCCCGGGACAGCGGCCAGAAGCGCGAGCCGCTGCCTCCGGCGAGGATGACGGCGTGCAGATGGTCGATCGGCTTCGGCGCTCCCATGCCCTCCCCCGTCACGCTCGCGCCGCCGCTGCGGCCCGCATCCGCTCCACGTCCGCGTCCACCATCATCTCGACCAGCTCGCGGAAGCTCACCCGCGGCTCCCAGCCCAGCACCCGCTTCGCCTTCGACGGGTCCGCGAGCAGCAGGTCGACCTCGGCCGGACGGATGAAGCGCTCGTCGACCTTCACGTGCTCTTGGTAGTCGAGGCCGGCGCGGGCGAACGCGAGCTCGCAGAACTCGCGCACCGTGTGCGTCTCTCCCGTCCCGATGACGTAGTCGTCCGGCCGGTCCTGCTGCAGCATCAGCCACATCGCGCGCACGTAGTCGCCGGCGAAGCCCCAGTCCCGCTTAGCGTCGAGGTTGCCGAGGCGCAGCTCGCCGGCGAGGCCGAGCTTGATGCGTGCCACGCCGTCCGAGATCTTGCGCGTCACGAACTCGACCCCACGACGCGGCGACTCGTGGTTGAAGAGGATGCCGTTGGACGCGTGCATGCCGTAGGACTCGCGGTAGTTGACGGTGACGTGATAGCCGTACACCTTCGCCACTCCATAGGGAGAACGCGGGTGGAAGGGCGTGGTCTCGCTCTGCGGGGTCTCGTGCACCTTCCCGAACATCTCGGACGACGACGCCTGGTAGAATCGCGCGTCCGGCTTCACGCGGCGCACCGCCTCGAGCAGGCGGGTCACGCCGAGCGCGTCCACGTCCCCGGTGTACACGGCTTCCTTCCACGAGTCGCCCACGAACGACTGCGCCGCCAGGTTGTAGACCTCGTCGGGCGAGGATTGCTCGACCGCATCGATCAGGGAGCCCTGGTCGCTCATGTCCGCCGGCACCAGGTGCAGCCGGTCGGCGAAGACCTCGAGACGGCCGAGCCGCCCGGACGACGTCCGCCGCACGGCCCCCCACACCTCGTACCCCTCGCCCAGCAGCAGCTCGGCCAGGTACGACCCGTCCTGGCCGGTGATCCCGGTGATCAGCGCTCGCTTGCCCATCTCGCTCCGTTCGTCGCGGGGACACGGACATGGTATCAGTCGCCCGCTCCCGCCCGCACCCAGACCTCGTATCGCGGCCGCACGGCTTCGAGGCGATACCTCGGCGGCGACACGAACGCCCTGACGACGTGCCGGGGCGGGTATGTCGTGCGGTACAGGTAGCGGAACGCCACGTCGGGATAGCGGCCCGTGCGCCGCCACCACTCGAGCGTGGGGTGCCGCGCCGGCCCGAACGCGTCGTCGGACAGCGACAGCCAAAGCGCGTTCGCCGCCGGGCGCGCGCCGGCGTACAGGTAGCCTGCCGGCAGGTTATCGAAGAACAGGACGTTCTCGCCGGGCCGCACGTACCGCGCGACATCGGCGCGCAGCTGCGCGTCGAAGCGCGCCGTCTCCGGCAGAGTCCGCAACCCCGCGAACGGGCCGCCATCCACCTCGGCCGACAGGTACCTCACTGGCGAGTCGTGGTAGACGCCCCGGTACTCGTAGACGGCGAGGTGGGCGACGGTGACGAGGAGGACGCCGGCGAGCGCCCACGGCAGCGCCGCCTCGCCCACCGTCCCCTTCGCGCCGTCGGCCGGCAGGACGAGCGCCAGCAGCCCCGGCAGCGCGAACAGCGCGGGGAAGAAGCCGATGGCGGCGCTCACTAGTCCGTTCGAGCTTGTGTAAGCGGTCACGCAGGCTGCAACCGCGGCCGGCGCCACCCCCCAGAGGTACAGCCGCCGCGCAAGCGGCCCCCCTCTCTTCGCGAAGGGGCCCACCGCGAGGGCGACGATCCCGAGGAGCGTGACGGCGTACGTCGCGAGGATGTGCGTGGGCACATAGCGCACGGGGAAGACCGCCACGACGGGCAGCAGAATCGCCCAGCGGCCGCGGTGCGGCAGCAGAAGGGACAGCCCTACCCCGGCCGCGAGCGCGGCGACGAAGAGCGGCTGATGCGCGAAGAACCAGAACGACTGCCAGGCGATCCGCGCGATCTTCGCCCCACCGCCCGCGTATCCGCCGAGGCGGGAGACGTACGCCCAGTCGCGCGCCACGTTCCCGACGCCGCCGCCCAGCACGATCGCGGCGAGGAGCGCAGCGACGACCGCCCCACCGCCGACGTACGCGCCGAGCGGACCGGGCGATCGCCGCCGATACAGCACGACGAGCGCCGCGGCGTACGCGAGGACGGCCAGGACGAGCGTCGGGTACGCGAACACGGCGAAGCCGTGCAGGACGCCGGCGGCGGCCAGCCACCGGCGCGACCGCCCGTGCACGACCGTCCACGCCCCGACCAGCATGCCGAGGGCGAGCAGACCCGCGCCCATCGAGTCGTAGCTCAAGCTGGGGATGTCGAAGGGAACCGCGACGACGGCGACGAGAGAGGCGATCAGCGCGACCTCCCAGCGCACGAGCGTCCGCAGGAACAGGAACGCTGCGGCCGCGATCCCGGCCGCGAACACCAGCCACGCCGCGCGCATGAAGAGGATGACGCCGTTCGTGCCTCCGGTTACCGCGACCCATGCCTTGATGAGGGGGAACGTCAGCATCGCGGGAAGCTGGAAGAGGCTCATCTCGTCGACGAAGGGCCGGTCTCCGAGCGCGAACCGGTACGCAAGCGCGGCGTAGTACGCCTCGTCCCTGAAGTCGACGCCGTACCTCAAGCGGAGCGCCATCAGGGCGAGCGCGCCTACCGCAGCCCCGACGGCGACGACCGCCAGCACGACGTCGGCGGGCCGCTTCGGACGAGTTGGAGCCATCTCACTCCCTGCCGGCGTACCACCGCTCGCGCCACTGCGTGAATGCCTCTCCGCTCTTGATCCGCTCCCACCACGCGCGGTTGTCGCGGTACCAGCGGATCGTTTGCGTGATACCCCGTTCGAACGCCATTAGCGGCTGCCAGCCGAGAGTCTTCAGCTTGCTCGAGTCGAGCGAGTAGCGCCTGTCGTGCCCGGGGCGGTCCTCCACGTGCTTGACCGCCGAGGCGGGCAGGTCGAGCTCGCGCAGGATGATGTCGGTGATCTCGCGGTTCGTGCGCTCGTTGCCGCCGCCGACGTTGTACGCCTGCCCCGGCTCGCCCTCGAAGAGCACGGTCGCGACGCCGCGGGCGTGATCCTCCACATGCAGCCAGTCGCGGCGCTGCAGCCCGTCACCGTACAGCGGCAGGGACAGCCCCTCGAGCGCGTTGGTGACGAACAGCGGGATGAGCTTCTCGGGGTACTGGTTCGGCCCGTACGTGTTGCTCCCGCGCGTCACGCAGACGGGCAGCCGGTACGTGCGGGCGAACGCGAACGCGAGCAGGTCGCCCGCCGCCTTGCTCGCCGAGTAAGGGCTCGACGGCACGAGCGGCCAGTCCTCGTCGGCCGAACCGGCGGCGACGTCACCGTACACCTCGTCCGTCGAGACCTGCACGACCTTGCCGATGCCGAGTTCGAGCGCGGTCTGCATCAGGCGGTAGGTGCCGGTGACGTCGGTCTCGAGGAAGGCCTCGGGATCGGCGATCGAGCGGTCGACGTGAGTCTCCGCGGCGAAGTTCACGATCGCGTCGCACCCGTGCGCGGCGAGCGCCAGCGCCCCGGCGTCCGCTATGTCGCCCTGCACGAACGCGAAGCCGGGGTCGCCGTCCATGTCCGCGAGGTTGTCGAGGTTGCCCGCGTACGTGAGCTTGTCGTACACCACCGCCGCGATCCCGTGCTCGCGCAGCAGCAACCGCGCGAAGTGGCTGCCGATGAACCCGGCACCACCGGCTACCAGCACCTTCGAGAACGTCTGCGCCACCCGCTACCTCGCTATCTCGACTTCCGAGTTGTCGCCCACCATGAAGCTGTTGGCGGAAGGCGTGGACGCCGAAGTCCTTGCGACCGCGCCCACGCCGAAGAGGCTGTCGGTCACGCGCCCGCGCACGGACTCGAGCCGCGAGTGCTGCAGCATGATCGAGTGCTCGATCTCGCTCCCGAGCACCTGCACACCGTCGGCGAGCGACGTGAACGGGCCGATGTAGCTGTCGACCACCCGCACGTCCTCGCCGATGCAGATCGGCCCCCGAAGCCGCGAGCTCCCTTCGATGACGCTGCCTCGCCCGATCCGCACCCGCCCCTCGATGCGTACGCCGTCCTCGATCTCGCCTTCGATCTCGGTCGTGATGTCCTCGAGCAGGATGCGGTTGGCCTCAAGAAGATCGTCGAGCTTGCCGGTGTCCTTCCACCAGCCCTCGATCACATGCGGCGTGACGACTCGCCCGTGGTCGACGAGCCACTGGATCGCGTCCGTTATCTCCAGCTCGCCTCGGGCGGAAGGCTCGATCGAGTTCACCGCCTCGAAGATGGCGGGGCGGAACAGGTACACGCCGACGAGAGCGAGATCGGACTTCGGCTCGGCCGGCTTCTCCACGAGCCGCACGACCTTCCCGTCGTCCACCTCGGCCACGCCGAACGCAGTGGGGTTCGGGACGTGCGCGAGGAGGATGTGGGCGTCGGAGGCCTCGGAGACGTCGAACTCGCGGACCAGCCCGGTTATGCCGTCCTTGATGAGATTGTCGCCGAGGTACATCACGAACGGCTCGCCGCCCATGTACTCCTCGGCGATCACGACGGCGTGCGCGAGCCCGCGCGGCTTGTCCTGCGGGATGTAGGTGACCTCGATGCCCCAGGCGGCACCGTCGCCGACGGCGGCCATCACCTCGGGAGCCGTGTCGCCCACCACGACGCCGACCTCGCGGATCCCGGCGGCGGCGATCGCCTCGAGGCCGTAGAAGAGGATGGGCTTGTTCGCCACCGGCACGAGCTGTTTCGCGCGAGTGAAAGTGATGGGGCGCAGGCGAGTGCCGCTGCCGCCCGCCAGCACGAGGGCCTTCATGCACTTGCTCCTTCGGCGGTTCGCTGAATCCTGGTCATGATAGCAGTCATTCGCGCAGCCGGAGCAGCCGGGATTGCCACCGCAAGGCGAGGCGAGGGCTTCCGCTCCGAACGGGTCACGCTACATCCGTCGCGATGATGCTCACCCACCGCTTGATCGTCTCGATACGTTCAGCGTCCAGCGGGAGCGCATCCACTCTGTCCATCAGAACGTCCCCGTCGATCAGTTTCTCGACGAGGAGTGACGTCACGAAGAGCCGGTCCTTCTCGCGGTCTGCGACAAGCTTGCTCGCCGCCATGTCGTGCGCGTCAAGGCAATGCCCGGTGTGCCCTTTTGTCCTGGACGTGCAAATGGGAACGGTCCGCTCCTCCCATCCTTTGGGCAGGCACGCCCGAATCGATCGACAGCCCGTGCACGTAGAATCCATGGGTCGAGTGGAACAGGGAGAGCTCGCCCAAAGCCCCATCGATCATATCGGTGTGCTCCGGGGAGTTCTTTGCCTGCACGTCCACCTCGACTGACGCCCGGAGGGACTCGGGCGCCTCGGGGAACGAGCCGAGGATCGACTGTGATCCGAAGACCAGTATCTCGGTGTCGCCCGATACGTCACACGCAGCCCGGATAGCATGCTCGAGCTGATCGCGAGTCATCTCATCCAGCCTTCGCCGATAGTAGTCCGGTCAAGTGGTCCCGCTCCTCGGGCGAAAGCACCGCAAGGAACGGGGAGCTCTGACGGAGTCGACGTGCTCTCGAGCTGTCTGAGACGAGCAGCTTCCGAAGGCGGTCCGCGGAATACGTCTCCAGCAGCTGCCGCCACTCGAGGATGTCTCTCGTGGCCGCTCCCTGAGGGTCATGCACGAGCCGGTTCAAGTGCTGCAAGGCTCGCTTCACAAGGGTGGGGTCGGAGCGGATGAGCTCGGCGATCGCACCTGCCATGAGCAGTGCTCGATCGTCCGCTTCCCGATGCGTGCGGACGGGCTGCCGAGGCGCCGTCTCCTCACCGGACCCGTTCATCAAGATGAAGAGGGCATCGGCGGCGGGAGAGGGTGCGTCTGCGCGGGTGAACACAGAGGTCTCCACTATCAGATCGAATTCCTTTTCGATCGGGAGCAGTCGAGCTCTGATTTCCTCGCCCAGCCAGCCGATCGAGACCGCCTCGGCGACCACGACGAGATCCAGCGGATCCCCCAAGCGGCCGGGAAGAGCGCGGACCCATATGAGTCTTGCCTCGCCGACGTCGGAGAGCGCCTTCCTGAGGCGGCCAATGAGTTCGTCGTAGAGACGCTGCTCCGCCTCGAACAGCGCACGGAGAGCGTCGACCAGCGGTTCGGCCTCTCGCAGACCGTATCGCTGCATTCGGCCACCGCCGACACGCTCCACCATACCCAGGTCCTCGAGACGAGCGAGGGCCTTTCGTGCGCCCGGAGGGGTCAGGCCTGCCTGCTTGGCAGCGTCGGATGGGCCGAGGGACTCGCCGGCTTCGTGGACCAGGAGCCGCAAGACGCGGACCTGGGCCTCGGATCCGAGGATATCGT
>JAJZPX010000062.1 GCA_021811025.1 Actinomycetes bacterium | reverse complement strand
GACAGCAGCCGAAGGTCCGCCGCGCGGACGTCGCCCCGCCTGGCGCGCGGCCCGCCGCCCCAGCCGCGCCCGTGTGGGCTGTGCAGCCCGTGCGGGCCGTGAGGTCCGAAGGCCGCGCGGAACGCCTGAGGGCCGAAGTGCCGGCCGCCGCCGTGCGGGAAGGACTCGTCGTCCCAATGATGATGCCTGCCCATATCGATGCCTCCGATCGCAAGTTCTCGTGTGTCTTAGTGACATCCCGATATATCGTCAACCTGTCGGCAGGCTATCACGCGCCGCTCGCCCGCGCAAGGGGGCGAGCGCGTGCTATGCTTCCTGGCGTCGCGTCATCAGCCGACGGATCGACGAGGAGCACCGCATTGAGCGACGCGCGCGCAGCCAGCGTCATCACGGGCAACGAGGCCGCGGCGACGGCCGCGAAGCTCGCGAGGGTGCAGGTCGTCGCGGCGTATCCGATCACGCCGCAGAGCTCGGTCGTTGAGACGCTGTCGAAGTGGGTGCAGTCGGGCGAGCTGTCGGCCGAGTTCGTCACCGTGGAGAGCGAGCACTCCGCCCTCGCGGTCTGCATCGCCGCCTCCACCGTCGGAGCGCGCGTCTTCACCGCCACCTCGGCGAACGGGCTCGCGTACATGAACGAGCAGGTGTGGTGGGCGGCCGGCGCGCGGCTCCCGATCGTCATGGGGCTTGCCAACCGGGCGATGGCGGCGCCGTGGAGCGTGCTGAACGACCAGCAGGACTCGATGTCCGTGCGCGACGCGGGATGGGCGCAGCTGTTCTGCCGCGACAACCAGGAGATCCTCGACACCTTCCTGCACGCCTACCGCATCGCGGAGGAGCTGCGCGTGCCGGTCATGGTCTGCTACGACGGCTTCCTGCTGTCGCACACCGTCATGCCCGTCCGCGTCCCCGATCAGGCCGAGGTCGACGCGTTCCTGCCGCCGTATAAGCCGGCCATCCCGATAGACCCGGCCGATCCCCGCAACCTCAACCCCGTCACGATGGCCGACCCGCGCGCGAACCGCGACGGCGAGCTGCGCGGCGGCTACATGGAGCTTCGCGCGATGCATCAGCAGGCACTGACGGAGGCGCTGGACCTCATCCCCGCGGTCGACGCCGAGTTCGCCGAGCGCTTCGGCCGAAGCTGGGGCGGGCTCACGTGGGAGTACCGGCTCGACGACGCCGAGGTGGCAGTGATCGCCGCCGGCAGCCTCGGGATGGAGCTCACCGTTGCGGTCGACGCGCTGCGCTCGGAGGGCGTGCGCGCCGGCGTGTTCGGGATTCGCGCATATCGGCCGTTCCCGGCCGAGGCCGTGCGCGGCCGGCTCGCGGGCAAGGACCTCGCCGTCGTGCTCGACAAGGCCGTGAGCTACGGCTACGAGGGGCCGGTCTGCGCGGACGTCCGCGCGGCGCTGCTGTCGGCCGAGGGCGCGCCCGACGTGTTCGGCTGCGTGTGCGGGCTCGGCGGGCGGGACGTGAGCGCGACCCAGCTCGCCGACGCGGTGCGCCGGGCGAGGACCGACCACGGCCGAGGCGTCCGCATCCGCGAGCCCGAATGGCTCGACGTCAGGCTCTAGCGCTGGGAGTCATCGCATGTCCACTCGCATCACGGACCTTCCCTCGACCGAGTTCGTCCTTCCCGGCAACCGCGCTTGCGCTGGTTGCAGCCTCGGCATCGGCCTTCGCGCGATCACGAAGGCGCTCGACGGCAAGATGGTGATGGCGGTCCCGGCGAGCTGCCTCACGGTGCTCGGCGGCATGTATCCGACGTCGTCCGTCGCCGTGCCGTGGGTGAACGTCGCCTTCCCGAGCACGGCGGCCGCCGCCTCCGGCCTCGCCGCCGGCCTGAGGGCCACCGGGCGCGACGACATCACCGTGCTCGCGATGGCGGGCGACGGCGGCACCGCCGACATCGGCATCCAGGCGCTGTCGGGAGCGGCCGAACGCGGCGAGGACATCATCTACCTGTGCTACGACAACGAGGCGTACATGAACACCGGCACGCAGCGCTCGGGCGCGACGCCGCAGGGCGCGCGGACCACGACCACGTGGACCGGCAAGGGCGAGCACGCCAAGGACATGTGCCGCATCATGGAGGCGCACGGCGTCGGTTACGTCGCCTCCACCTCGGCCGTGTTCCCGACGGACGTGTACGACAAGGTCGCGAAGGCGCGCGGGCTCTCCGGCACGCGCTACATACACATGAACACGCCGTGTCCGAGCGGCTGGAGCTTCGAGCCGAAGGACACCGTGGCGATCGGGAAGCTCGCCGTCGACGCCGGGCTCGTGGTGCTGTACGAGGTCGAGGACGGGCGGTTCCGGCTCACCGGACGCAGCGCGTCGCTGGCGAAGAGCGGGAGGCGCAAGACGATCGCCGAGTACGTTGCGGCCCAGGGGCGGTTCCGCGGCATCGCGGACGAGACCGTGGCCGTGGTGCAGCGGTGGCTCGACGAGCGCTGGGCGGGGTTCGTCAGCCGCCACGAGGCGGACGCCGAGTAGGGCTCAGGCGCGGCGCAGCCCCTCGGCGAACTGCTTCGTCGGCCGGAACTCCATCAGGCCCTTCTCGCTCAGGTGCACGAACGCCTTGACGACCGAGGGGTCGAACTGCGTCCCGACGTACCGCTCGATCTCGACGCACGCCTCGAGCGGCGTGCGTCCCGCGCGATACGGGCGATCCGTCACCATCGAGTCGTACGCGTCGGCGACGGCCAGAACGCGCGCGCCGACGGGGATGTCGTCGCCCGCGAGCCCGTGGTAGCCGGTGCCGTCCCATCGCTCGTGGTGGAACATGACGATGGGGACGACCTGCCGGAGCAGCCCGCCGACGGGGGAGAGCAGCGACGCGCCCTGCGTCGTGTGCCTCTTCATCTGCTCCCACTCCTCGGGCGTCAGCCGCGACGCCTTCGTCAACACCTCGAGGCTCACGTCGATCTTCCCGACGTCGTGCAGCAGCCCGGCCACGCGGATGTTCTCCACCTCACGCTGCGAGAGCCCGATCTCACCCGCGAGCGAGGCCCCGAGCTCCGAGACGCGCACGGAGTGGTCCTGCGTGTAGCTGTCGACCGCGTCGATGTACTTCGCGAGGATCTCGAGGATGCCTTCGTAGGCGTCTCGCAGGTCGCGGAGCACCAGCTCCTTCGCCTCGTACAGCGTGCCTACCACCATCGCGGTCAGCAGGAGGAAGCATGCCCACAGCCCGATGTCCGTCACGACGGAGCCGGTCGCCCCGGGATCGAACAGGGGCGGGTAGATCGCGGCGTACAGCGCCACCATGAGCACGGAGAGGAAGCCGGTCAGCAGCCCGGCCCTTCGGCCGAGGAAGTACGCGGCGACGAGCGTCGGGATGAAGAAGAACCCAAGGAACGCGATCTTGTCGGCCACCACCAGGACGAGGGCCGCCGTCGCGGCGACCAGCACCGCGACGAGCATCAACTCGAAGTGGCCCGTGACGAAGCGCTTGATCCCCTCCACGCGTAGCACCTACCCCCATGTCGGCGCCCCCGCCAGCTGCGGATGTCTTCCTTAATCGGCCTTTACGGCGTTCGGCTTGAGCGTCTCGCCCGTGACCCGGGGCGCCTCGCCGGGCAGATGCAGTGCGGGCTGCTCGACGAGCTCGAGGTGTGCGAGCATGTGCAGGGGACGTGCGTTGGGGAGGAGCCGGGGGGCGGAGGGATGCCGAAGGTCGTCACGACCGAGCGCTCGCTCGTCGTGCTCGAGGACGTCGTGAAGACGTACCGCATGGGCGAGACGACGGTGACCGCGCTCAACCACACCGATCTCGTGCTCGACCGCGGCGAGTTCGTCGTCATCCTCGGCCCGTCGGGATCCGGCAAGACGACGCTGCTGAATCTGATCGGGGGGATCGACTCGCCGTCCGAGGGGCGCGTCGTCGTCGACGGCGAGGACATCAGCCGCTACGGGCAGCGGGAGCTGACGCTGTTCCGCCGGCGGAAGGTCGGCTTCGTCTTCCAGTTCTTCAATCTCATCCCCACTCTCACTGCCCGGGAGAACGTCGACTTCGCGCTCGAGCTGACGCGCAGGCACGACGGACATGGGAAGCTGACCGCCGCCGACCTGCTCGCCAAGGTCGGCCTCGCCGAGCGGCTCGACCACTTCCCGTACCAGCTCTCCGGCGGCGAGCAGCAGCGCGTCGCGGTCGCGCGCGCGCTCGCGAAGGACCCCGCGCTCATCCTCGGCGACGAGCCCACCGGCAACCTCGACTTCCGCACGGGCAAGCTCGTGCTGGAGGCGCTGCACGAAGTGCATGTCGCGTCGGGCAAGACCGTGGTTATCGTGACGCACAACCAGCCGCTGGCCGCGATCGCCGACCGTGTGCTGCACCTAAGGGAGGGGCGCGTCTCGCAGATCGAGGTGAACGCGCACCCGCTGGAGCCGGAAGGGATCGAGTGGTGAGCCGAGGTGCGGATGCTGCTGCTCAAGACGTGGCGTGACCTCCTCGCCCGAAAGGCGCAGTTCGCGGGCCTGCTGCTGGTGGTGGCGCTGGGCGTCTCCACGTTCGTCGCGTTCCAGACGAGCTACCTGGACCTGAAAGCTTCGGTCGAGAAGGCGAACGCCGAGCTCGAGTTCGCGGACTTCTCGACGGCCGTCATGTCCGCGCCGATGAGCGAGTTGGACGCGATACGCAGGTTGCGCGGTGTGTATGCGGCCGAGGGCCGGCTCGTGCAGGACGTGTCGCTCGACCTCACGGAGGGCGCGAAGGCGAAGGCGCGCATCGTCGGCATCCCGGACGAGCGCAGGCCACGCGTCAACGACCTCCTGCTGGAGTCCGGGCGCTGGCCCGTCGCCGGCGACGACGAGGCGCTGCTGCACGTCAAGTTCGCGCAGGAGACGGGCGCGCGCCCCGGCGACCGGCTGACGCTGCGCATGGGCCGCGAGCGCCGCGAGGTGCGGGTGGTCGGGATCGTCGCGAGCCCGGAGTACATGTACGCGGTGCCCGAGAAGGGCTCGATGCCCTCTCCGCGCGAGTTCGCGGTGCTCTTCATGCGGGAGCACGACGCCGGGCAGCTTCTCGGCAAGCCGGGCGCGATGACGGACGTGAGCGTCGTCGTCGACCCCGGGGCGAACGTGGGGCGGGTGATCGACCGGGTGGAGCACCAGCTGGAGCCGTATCACGTGGTGCAGTCCACGCGCCAGGCCGACCAGGCGTCGAGCTTCATGCTCGGCGAGGAGATCGAGCAGAACCGCGTGATGGCGCTGTTCCTGCCCGCCGTGATCCTCGCGATCTCGTCGAGCTCGCTGCTCATCGCGCTGTCCCGGCTGGTCACCTCGCAGCGCGGCGAGATCGGGCTCGCGAAGGCGCTCGGCTACACGGACGCGCAGGTCCTCGGCCACTACCTGCTGTTCTCCGTCGTCATCGCGGTGCTCGGCTCGCTGCTCGGCTTCGCGCTGGGCGACCTGATCGCACGCGGCGTCGCCGGGCAGTACGTCTCGATGCTCGGCGTGCCGTTCCTGGAGCACCACGTGTACCCCGAGGTGGTGGCGGGCGCGGTCGGCGTCTCCGCGCTCGCGTGTCTCGCCGCGGGCATCGCGCCCGCGTGGCGCTCGTCGCGCATCCCGCCCGCACGCGCGATGCACGCGGACCCGAGCGCGGCTCTCGGGGACGGGCGCGTGCCGCTGCTCGAGCGCGCGCTGTCGCCGGTGTTGCCGCGCAGCTTCACGTTCCGCATCCCTTTCCGCAACGTCTTCAGGCAGAAGCGGCGGAGCTTCTACACGATCGTCGGCATCTCCTTCGCGCTCGTGCTCACGGTCGCCACGCAGTCGATGTTCGACGCGGTCGACGTGTTGCTGACGAGGCTTCGCGACGTCACCGAGCGATGGGACGTGCAGGCCGTGTACGACGAGCCGTTCGGGGCCGACCGGCTGGCGGAGGTGCGGCGCTGGAACGGCGTGCGCCGCGTGCAGGGCGCGTTGGTGGTGCCGGCCGAGATTCGGTCGGATCGTACGACGCAACAGGGTGCGATCACCTGCATGGAGCCTTCGGCCGACTTCCACGGGTTCGAGATCGCGCAGGGCGAGCAGCCGAGGCAGGCGCTGAAGGGCGGCGGCATCATCTTGGGGAACGCGGCGGCGGACAAGCTCGGGGTGAGCGTCGGCGACACCGTCAGCGTCAAGACGCCGTACCGCGAGGAGCGCACGAGGCTTGGGGTGGCGGCGATCGCCAACGAGACGCTCGGCGCACCGGTGTTCGCGAGCCTCGCGACCGCCAAAGACCTCACCGGAAGCGGCGAGACGCGCTACAACGAGATGTACGTCGACGCGGAGCCGCGGCAGGCGCGGCAGATCAAGGAGCGGCTCAACGACCTGAAGGGCGCAGTGTCCGTGGTGGTGAAGTCCGAAATGATCGGCCGGTTCATGGAGATGATGGAGTTCACCAACTTCTACCAGGGGCTGCTGCTCGCGTTCGGCTTCTCGATGGGGTTCGTCGTCATCTACAACACGCTGACCGCCAACGTGCTCGAGCGCACGCGCGAGATCGCCACAATGCGCACGATAGGCGAGAGCAGCGGCCGGCTCGCGGTGATGGTCACGATCGAGAATCTGCTCCTCGGCATCGCGGCGGTCCCGCTCGGCATCTGGCTCGGGATGCGGACGGCCGACGCGCTCTACGCGCAGCTCTCGTCCGAGGCGTTCACGCTGACGGCGGTGATCAAGCCGGAGTCCGTGGCGGTGATCGTGGGGAGCGTGCTGCTGGTGATGCTGGTCTCCGAGGTGCCGCCGATCCGCCGCATCTTCCGGCTCGACCTTGCCGAGGCGACGAAGGTACTCGAGTAACGCGGCGGCGTCCTCCGTCCGATCCGCTCGGCTCCAACCGCCCGCAGTGCTACGCTTGTAGCAAGGGGCTCTCAAGGGATCGGGAGGTACGGGATGGCTTCCGCCACGCGACGGTCGGTCTCGACGGTGATCGTGCTCGCTCTCATGCTCGCTCTGGCTGTGCCGTCCGCGTCCGCCGCGCCGCCTGCCGCCAGGCGTTCGCCGAAGCGGGTCTCCTCTCGGAGCTTGCGGGCTCGCTCCTCCGCTTTGCGCTCGCTCTCCGTCCGGCCCTCGGCGTTCCTCGGGCCTGCGGTGGCCACCTGGCCCGCGGACGGTTACGACGAGCACGGCGAGGACGACACGGTGACGGGCGCGCGGGACCTCACGTCCTACATCTCCGGCCTCGGCGCCCCGAACGGGATCGGGATGCCTGCGTACGAGGAGGCGCACACCTTCAAGACCGCGAGCAACGAGTCCACGCTCGGAGCGGGCGATTCCGCGTGTGACGAGGACTGGTTCTACTTCGACGTGTCCGGCGACGACTGGAACGCGTGCACGCCGTTCACGATCGAGGCGCACGCGGGCAACGCCTGGGTCGATCCGGTGATCGAGGTGTACGGGCCCACGTCCGCCGCGACGATCACCCCCACGCCGCCTCAGCAGTGCCTCGATGCCACCCTGACCGTCCCCGACCCTGTCGCGATCGCGTCGAGCGACGACGACTTCTGGTACTGCGCCGGCTTCTCCGCGTCCGTCACGTTCGTTCCTGACTCGCCCGGCCGCTACTTCTTCCGGGTTCGCCCGGGGTTCGACAACTCCGGCCAGTTCGCCGATCCGCCGTTCCCCATCGGGTTCTTCGACACCTGGAAGGGCGCGGGGGCCGGTCCCTACACCCTGAGGGTCAAGGCGGGGCAGGTGACGCGGCTGGCCGGTGACAACCGCATCCTGACGGCCATCCAGCTCTCGCGCGAGCGCTACGCGGACGGAGAGCTGCCGTACTTCGATCAGTCCGGCGCGGGCACGGTCGTCGTGGCGACAGGCTACGACTTCCCCGACGCGCTCGCGGCGAGCACGCTCGCCGGGGCGGTGGGCGGGCCGCTGCTGCTCACCTACTCCAACAAGCTCGATCCTGCCGTCGAGAACGAGATCAAGCGTCTCGACGCGCACCGCGTGTTCATGCTCGGCGGGACGAAGACGCTCACCGACGACGTGAAGAAGGCCCTCGAGCGCGTGGTGGGCGCGGGCAACGTGATCAGGATCCAGGGCAAGACGCGCGTCCAGACGGCCGCCGGCGTGGCGAGGCAGGCAGACGCGGAGTACGGGACGGCGCCGTTCGCGTTCGTGACGAACGGCTACAAGTTCCCCGACGCGCTCGCGGCCTCTCCCATGGCCGCGTACAACGTCGCGCCCATCCTGCTGACGCACAAGGATTCCCTCGACGGCGACACCCTCAACGCGATTCGCGAACTCGGGATCACCGACGTCGTCATCCTCGGCGGCACAGCGTCCGTGTCCTCGGGCGTCGAAAGCGCGCTCAAGCGCGAGCTGGGCTCGGATCACGTGAAGCGGATCGGCGGAGCCGACCGCTACGACACCGCGCGGCAGTTCGTGCAGTGGGCGACGGGCGACTATGGGGCGACGGACCTCGTGGGATGCGCCGGGACCGTTGAAGACAACAGCTTGCTGCCGCTCGACTGGCGTCGCTTCTGCGTCGCGGCCGGCTCGACGTACCCCGACGCGCTGGGCGGCGGGGCGTTCGCGGGCTTCGCCGGCTATCCGCTGCTGCTCACCGGCAAGGGCGAGATATCCAACCGGATCCTCGACATCGGGGGCGCGTTGCCGCCCGGAGGCTCGTTCCTCAGCCTGGAGCCGGGTCCCGGGTACGTCTACGACGTCGAGCGGTCGTTCATCCTCGGAGGGAACGCGTCCGTGAGCGACAACGCGTGGAGCACGCTCGATGCCCTCACCGGGATGCCGTAGGAGCAGTCCCGGGCGTAGTGGCGGTTGACCCTGGGCACACTCCTCGCTAACATTTGCGAGCGCACCAAGGCCAGGTAGCTCAGTTGGTAGAGCAGGGGACTGAAAATCCCCGTGTCGGCGGTTCAAGTCCGTCTCTGGCCACCAGTGAACTTACGAGGAGCCGTCCCTTCGGGGGCGGCTCTTCCGTCTGTATCCTCGACGCCTCTCCGCGGACCGCAGCGCGCCTTGCACGCTTGTCCGGTTGCCCTGCGGGGCAAACAAAGGTAGCCGCCGCTCGGGTTCGAAGGCGGTTGGAATCCGGACGGCAAGGGGGCGGGTCATGAAGGACGACAACGTGTTCACGACCGGTTTCGGCAAGTCGGTCGACGACGACCAGAACTCGATGACGGCGGGGCCACGCGGCCCGGTGCTGATGCAGGATGTCCACCTGCTCGACAAGCTCGGGCACTTCGACCGGGAACGCATCCCGGAGCGGGTGGTCCACGCCAAGGGCGCGGGGGCGCACGGCTACTTCGAGGTAACGGCTGATGTCACCCCGTACACGCGCGCGGCGTTCCTGTCGCATGTCGGCAAGCGGACGGAGGTCCTCGCGCGCTTCTCGACGGTAGGTGGCGAGAAGGGATCGGCCGACGCGGAACGCGACCCACGGGGGTTCGCCCTCAAGTTCTACACCGAGGAAGGCAACTACGACATGACGGGCAACAACACGCCCGTGTTCTTCATCCGCGACCCGCTCAGATCGGA
>JAJZPX010000061.1 GCA_021811025.1 Actinomycetes bacterium | reverse complement strand
GCGTAGGCGCTCCTACGCGTGCCGCGCTTGGCCCGGCGTGCCGCCCTTCTCGGGGCCTTTGGCCTTGGTGCTGATCCCGAGCACCGCGTAGATCGGGCAAAAGCCGGTGAGGGCCGTGACGATCAATACCGCGGCGACCACGTACAGGATCACCGCCAGCGTCAGGTTCGCCCGGACGACGTAGCCCAGCACGACGAGGATGACGCCGAGAACTCCCCGGACCATCCTGTCGGTCGGGCTCTCGTTGCCGAGCCTCTCAAGCGTTCCCGCCATGACGGCACCTCCGCTCCGTATGCCAATCGCTTCTGTACCGCAGGTCGCACAGCGGCAAACAGCGGGGGCCCGCGTGTCGGCCCGTTGACGTTATACCCGGCAGGGTATATGCTCGCAGCGACGATTCGAAGGGTATCGAACTGAGGAGGCGGCGTAAGTTGGACCGCAAGAAGCTGATCGTCCTGCTCGGCCTGGCCGGGTTCATCGTCATGGCGGACAACTGGGTGGTCTCGCCCATCCTGCCCGCGATAGCGAAGAGCGTGCGCGTCGCCCCCGCGGCGGCTGGCGCGCTCATCGCCGCGTACATGCTGCCGTTCGGGCTGTTCCAGCTCGTGTTCGGACCGCTGGCGGACCGTTTCGGCAAGTCCCGCGTCATCATCGGCACGCTCGCGGCGTTCTCGGTCTCGACCGCGCTGCTGGCGCTCGGCTCGTCCATCCCCGTGCTCGCCGGCGTCCGCGCGCTCACGGGCCTGTTCGCCGCGGCAACCATGCCGATCTCGCTCGCGCTGATCGGCGACGTCGTGCCCATGCAGCAGCGCCAGAACGCGATCGGCTCGTTCATGGGCATCTCCTTCCTCGGGCAGGCGCTGTCGATGGGGATCGGCGGCGCGATCGCCTTCTTCCTGAACTGGCGCGGCGTGTTCCTGCTGTACGGCGCGTTCGCTGCACTCGTGACGGTCGTGCTCTGGCGGAGCCTTAGCACCGCGGCGGAGGGCGAGACGAGGAACCTGAAGGCGCCCGTCCTGCGCCCGTACCTGAGCCTGCTCGGCGAGGGCGCGAGCCTTCGCACGTACCTCGTGATCCTCTTCGAGGGCGTGTTCCTGCTCGGCAGCTTCAGCTACCTCGGCACGGTGCTGTCCGAGCGCTTCCACCTGTCGTTCCTCGCCATCGGCGCGGTGATGACCGCGTTCGGCGTGGCGGCGGTGGCCGCAGGACGCATGAGCGCGAGGATCGCGGAGCGACTCGGGCGGACGCGCACGATCGCGGCCGGCCTGCTCGTCGCCGCGGCCGCCGACGGCCTCGTGGTCGCGGGCTCGCACAGCCTGCTGGTCACCGGGATCGGCGTCTTCCTCCTCGGGTTCGGCTTCATGACGGCGCACTCGACGTTGCTCACCGTCGCGACCGAGTTCGCGCGGGCGGCCCGCGGTGCCGCGATGTCGCTCGTGACGTTCGCGTTCATGCTCGGTGGTGCCGTGGGCACGCAGCTCGGCAGCAGGGTGATCGGCGTCACCGGGTCCACCGCGATGTACGCCGCTTACGGCGCCGGCCTCGGCGTGCTGGGCCTGCTCACGCTGCCCGCGCTCTCGGCCGCGGCGCGCGCGCTGGCTCCGGCCGAGGAGACCGCGTAGCTTCCACTGAACGGGGCACTCGCTTGCTTGCATCCGGGAGCCCCGTTTGCTTGAATAGTTCGATGAGTATCGAATCATGTGAGGTAGGGTCACCGTGATGAAGACGATCGGACAGCGTCGGCATACTGATCTCGACGCGGTGTTCAAGGCCTTGGCGTCCGAGCAGCGACGCGAGATCCTCCGCATCCTCTCCGACGCGACCCCGGACGCAGGCAAGACGTGCTGCGCGCCGGACGAGGTCTGCGGGTGCAGGCTGTCCGAGAGGCTCGGCCTCGTCCCGTCCACGATCTCGCACCACATGTCCATCCTGCGCGCCGCAGGCCTGGTGACGGCTCGACGCGACGGGCAGTGGGTCTACTACACGCTGCGCCGCGAGGTCCTGGAGGCCGCCGCGGAGGAGCTGCAGCGGCTGTAGTCGCCGGAGGCAAGGACGGCGGCGCCGTGCGCTCGTTGAGTTCGACAGGTATCGAGAATGTCGACGGCGGGCTTCGCCGCCGCCGACGAGGCGCTTCGAGCGGACTCGCTTCGTTCGCCGCTCAAGCGCCTCGTATCGAAGACGGAGGTTGAGATGATCGTCAAGGTACTGGGGTCGGGGTGCATGAACTGCCAGAAGCTGAAGGCGCTGGCCGAGAAGGCCGTCCAGCAGCTCGGCATCGACGCGCAGATCGTCGAGGTCAAGGACATCCAGGAGATCATGGCGCACGGTGTCATGGCCACGCCCGCGCTCGTCGTCGACGAACAGCTGAGGCTCGCGGGGCGCGTGCCCTCGCTCGACGAGGTCGTGCGGATCCTGCAGAAGGCGCAGTAGCCGCCGATGGACCCGTTCTACCCGCTGCAGCTGCTGGCCGACTGGCTGACCTACACCGTCTTCGGCCTGGCTCCCGCGAGCAAGCTCGGCTCGTCGCTGGACTTCTTCCTCTTCGACATGCCGAAGGTGCTCATCCTGCTCGCGGTCGTCATCTTCCTCGTGGCGATCGTCCGGTCGTTCTTCCCGCCCGAGAAGACGCGGAAGTACCTGTCGCACTCCAGGCTGTACGCCGGCAACGTCGCCGCCGCTCTGCTCGGCATCGTCACGCCGTTCTGCTCGTGCTCGGCCGTGCCGCTGTTCATCGGCTTCGTCGAGAGCGGCGTCCCGCTCGGAGTGACGTTCTCGTTCCTCGTCGCGAGCCCGATGATCAACGAGGTCGCCGTCATCCTGCTCTACGGCCTGTTCGGCTGGCGGATCGCAGCGCTCTACATCGGCTCGGGGCTCGCCATCGCCATCACGAGCGGGATCGTCATCGGCAAGCTCGGGCTCGAGAGCTGGGTCGAGGAGTATGTCTACCAGATCCGCATGGGCGAGGCGGCCGACGTGCCGGAGCAGACGTGGCAGGAGCGGCTGTCGTACGCGACGGGGTACGTGAAGGAGATCGTCGGCAAGGTGTGGCCGTACGTGGTCGTGGGCATCGGGGTCGGCGCGGTCATGCACGGCTACATCCCCGCGGACGCGCTCGCGCGCTACGCCGGCCCCGGCAACCCGTTCGCTGTGCCGGTGGCGATCCTCATCGGCGTGCCGCTCTACAGCAATGCCGCCGGCGTGATACCGCTCGTGAGCGTGCTCACCGAGAAGGGTGTCTCGATGGGCACCGCGCTGGCGTTCATGATGGCCGTCGTCGGCCTGTCGCTCCCCGAGGCGATCATCCTGCGCAAGGTGCTCAAGCCGAAGCTGATCGCCGTGTACTTCGGCGTCAACGCCGTCGGCATCATGATCATCGGCTACCTGTTCAACGCCGTGCTGCACTAGCCGGCGACTTACGAAGGAGGCATGTCCCATGAGTGACGCTGCCAACGCCGCCCCGACCGTCGAGCAGGTGCTCGCGGGCATGACGGCCGAGCTCGGCGAGACCCCGGAGGTCCAGGCGCTGCTGGCGAGGATCCAGCCCGCGATGGTGCTGGAGCACGCCCGGAGCAGGCGCTTCGCCAACGAGGGCAGCTCGATCCCCGAGAAGTACCGGCTGCTGGTCTCGATCGCCGCCGTCGCCGGCGCCGGCAGCCCGTCGTGCCTGAAGACGCAGATCGGCCTGGCGCTCCGCAAGGGCGTCGAGCCGGCCGAGATCGCCGACGCGCTCGTGCTCGCCCGGTTCGCGCTCTCGTCCACCGTCTTCTCGAACTCGCTCGAGGGGCTGCGGGCGATGGCGGCCGCGCTCGAAGACGGGGACGGCGAGGATGTCGGCTGAGAGCGCGCACGACCACGAGCCGCACAGCCACGCGGACCACGCGCACGACCACGCGGGTCGCGTGCACGTGCACGCCGCGCCCGACACGCTCGGCGGGAAGCTGCTCGCCGGCGTCGCGATCAACTTCGTGATCTTCCTCGCCCAGATCGTCGGCGGGCTGCTCTCGAACAGCCTCGGGTTGCTCTCGGACGCGGCGCACAACCTGAGCGACGTCGCGTCGCTCCTGCTCAGCTATGGCGCGAACCGCCTCGGGAAGCAGCCTCCGTCGCCCGCCCACACGTTCGGGTTCCGGCGCATGGAGGTCATGGTCGCGTTCGTCAACGCGTCAGCCCTCATCGCGGTTGCAGCGTGGGTGGCGTACGAGGGCGTAGCGCGGCTGTTGCGTCCCGCTCAGGGGGGCGGCGCGACCGTCATGCTCGTGGCAGGCCTCGGCATGCTCGCCAACACAGCGGCTGCGCTGCTGCTCAAGGGGCACGAGGACCTCAACGCCCGCAGCGCCTTCCTCCACCTGGTCGCCGACGCGGTGACCTCGCTGGGCGTTGTGCTCGGCGGCTTCCTCGTGTGGGCACTGCGCTTCAACGCCGCCGACGCGCTCGTGTCGATCGGAATCTCCATCTGGATGATCAAGGAGGCGTGGGGCATCGTTCGGGCGAGCGCCCACATCCTCGCCGAAGGAGCCCCTGAAGGGCTCGACTTCTGGGAGATCGCCGAGGCCATCGAGGCCGAGGACGGCGTATGGGGCGTGCACGCGCTGCACGTATGGGCGATCTCGTCCGGGGAGTTCGCTCTGTCGGCGCATCTCGAGGTCGACGACGAGCGGCTGTCGGACGTGACCGCAGTCGTTCGGCAAGTGAAGGAGATGCTGAAGGAGCGCTTCGCCGTCGGGCATCCTACGCTCGAGGTCGAGTGCGCTTCGGGAGGCTGCGCCGGCGGACTCTGCGCCGAAGCCGTGCAGCGGGGCGCGACGGCCGGCGAGCGGGCGTTCGCCTGAGGAGGGACGCGGGAGTGGCCATGGGGATCACCGACTTCATCTTCCTCGGCATCATGCTGGCGCTGGTCGCGTACTCGTGGCTGAAGAGCGGCGCGAAGACGAAGAAGGCGCTGACGATCGGGGCGAAGCAGTTCTGGAACGTGCTGCCGTTCTTCATCGCCATCTTCGGCCTCATCGGCCTGCTCGAGGTGCTGCTCACGCCGAAGCAGGTCGGGGCGTGGCTGGGGCCGCAGCAGGGAGTGCTGGCGCCCTTCTACGCCGCCGTCGTGGGCGGCTTGTCGGCGGGTCCGCCCGCCGCCGCGTTCCCGCTCGGGAAGTACCTGCTGCAGCAGCACGCCGGTGTGGCCGCGGTCGGCGCGCTGCTGATCTCGTGGACCGCGGTGGCGACGGTGACGCTGCCGGCCGAGATCAGGTTCTTCGGCGCCAGGTTCGCGCTGTCGCGCTGGTTGCTGGCGTTCGTGATCTCGATCGTGATCGGCCTGCTCATGGCCGCGATCCTGCCGCTGATGGGATGGAGCCTGTGAACGCGTTCGTGAAGTGGTCGAAGCAGAACTGGCTGCTGTATGTGGTGCTGATCGCGTACGCCGTGCTCGCTGCCTACCGCGCGCCCGAGGCGCTCGACGCGGCGATCCGCGGGGCGCTCACGTTCGCGAACCTGCTGGCGACGCTTCTCGGCGTGTTCGTGCTCATCGGGCTCGTGCGGGTGTGGGTGACCGATGCGTTTATCATGCGGCACCTCGGCGAGGAGTCGGGCTGGCGCGGCATCGCAGTCGGCGCCGGGCTCGGCACGGTGATGATCGGGCCCCTGGTCGGCGTGTTCCCGCTGTACGAGTCGCTGCTCGCCAAAGGCGCGCGGCCGGGCGTGATCGTCGCGATGGTGTCCACGTGGGCGATCAAGTTGGCGATGATCCCGCTGGAGCTCAGCATCTTCGGATGGCAGTTCACGCTCGCGCGCAACGGGCTGCTGTTCTGCGCGGCGTTCGTGATGGCGCCGCTGATGGAGCTCATCATCGGCAAGGACTGGGGAGCGCGCTTCCGGGGCGCCCGGACGGGAGAGGAGTGACCATGGCGCGAACGATCCTGCTGCCGACAGACGGATCCGCGACGGCGAAGGCGGCCCGGCGATTCGCGGTGGACATAGCGAAGGGAGAGGGCGACTCGATCACCGTCTTCTCCGTCGCCGAACCGGCCGACTACGAAGGCGTGGAGGACGAGACCGTGACCGCCGCCATCTCGAGCTACCTGCGCGAAGCGGCCGAGGCCGAGGCCGCCGAGATCCGCGGCGAGGGCGTGGGAGCGACGGTCGACGTCGCCGTGGCGCGAGACCCGGGAGAGGCGATCGTGCGACGCGCTCGCGAGATCGGCGCCGACGTCATCGTCATGGGGACGCACGGCCGGACAGGGCTCGCGCGTGCCGTGATCGGCTCCGTGGCCGACCGAGTCATCCGCCGCTCGCCCGTGCCGGTAGTCCTCGTGCCCGCAACCGGGGAGGGTGAGCCGTAGGTGGCAGGCGCGAAGAAGACCACCACAAACGTCCTCGTCGTCACCGGCGTGGTGCTGGCGCTCTTCGCGATCGTACTCGTCAAGAGCTTGCCGGCGTCACGAGAGGCCGTTCCGAACCGTTCCGCCGGAGCCGGTTCCTCACTCACGTCCGTGCGCAACGACGCCGTCGCCGACTATGAAGCGGCGCTCAAGGCGGGAAAGCCCGTCTTCGTGCTCTTCCACTCCTTGAGTTGACGGTCGTGCATCGAGATCTCGGCGGTCGCCGAGAAGGTGGTGCCGGCGTACCTGGACAGGATCGTCTTCGTGAACGCGCTCACAGACGACCCCTCCGGGCAGCAGCTCGCCTCGAAGTTCTCGTTTCAGTACATCCCGACGTCGTTCTTCCTGAAGCCGGGGGGCGCGGTCGCCGACTCGCACACTGGGCCGCTGTCGGAGGCCGACATGAAGGCCCGTCTCGACAAGCTGCTGGCGCAGTGAGCGCGGAGACCTTCGCACAGCAGCTCACGGCCGGGTCGCTCGGCGGCCTCGCCGCGGTCGGCGTGGCGTTCGTCGGAGGCCTTGTGGCGGGCTTCGGTCCATGCGTCCTGCCGATGGTGCCGGCGGTCTTCGGCTACGTCACCGGCCGCCTCGGGGACGGGGGACGGCAGCCGAGCCGCAACACCGCCGGGCGCGCGCTCCTCCTGTCGGCCGTCTTCGTGCTAGGGATGAGCCTCGTGTTCTCGGCGATAGGAGCGGCGGCGGGCCTCGTGGGTCACGCGATCCTCGTCGGGTCGTGGGCGTACTACGCCGTGGCGGCCGTCTGTGCGGTGATCGGCCTGCAGATGCTCGGCGCGATCGACCTGCGGCTGGACCGCCTCAATCGCTTCCTGCCGCAGCGACGCCCCGAGCGCGGCGGCTTCATCGGGGCGCTGCTGTTCGGGATGCTGTTCGGCGTCGTGGCGACGCCCTGCTCCACGCCCATCCTCGCGGCGATCGCCACGCTCGCTGCGGCCGGCGGCAGTGCGGCGAAGGGCGCGGGTCTGCTGTTCGTGTACGGACTCGGCAAGGGTGTCCCGCTGATGCTGCTGGGAGCCGCGTCGGGCTCCCTGGTGTTCGTGCGGTCGCTGTCGCGCTACGCGTCCGTGCTCGCGAAGCTCGGGGGCGTCGCGATGCTGGCCGCGGCGGCGTACCTCGTCTGGCTTGCGTGACCGAGGACTCAGGGGCGTGGCCGTCGTTGCCGCGGGTAAGCTGGACGTCGAAGGGGTCGCTGTCGCAATGAGAAGGGAGTGCTGATGGCCGAGTCGGTGGCGAAGAAGCTGTCGTTCCTCGACCGCTACCTCACGCTGTGGATATTCCTCGCCATGGCGGTGGGCGTGGGGGCCGGCGCGCTCGTGCCGGGGATCCCTGCCTTCATCGGCCGCTTCACCGTCGGGACCACCAACGTCCCGATCGCGGTCGGCCTGATCCTCATGATGTATCCGGCGCTTGCGAAGGTCCGCTACGAGGAGCTGCCCGACGCCATGCGCGACAAGCGGGCGCTCGGGCTGGCGATGACGATGAACTGGCTCGTCGCGCCCACGGTCATGTTCCTGCTCGCGGTGACGCTGATGCGCGCCTACCCGGAGTACATGGTCGGCCTGATCGTCATCGGCATCGCCCCGTGCATCGCGATGGTGATCGTCTGGAACGGCCTTGCGAAGGGCGACACCGAGTTCGCCGCCGGCCTGGTGGCGATCAACAGCGTCATGCAGGTGCTGTTCTTCTCCGTCTACGCGTGGCTGTTCATCACGGTCCTGCTGCCGGCGTTCGGCCTCAAGGGGGCCGTGGTCGACGTGTCGATGCTCGAGATCGCCGCCACGGTCGCGATCTACCTCGGCGTCCCGTTCCTCGCCGGCGTGGCCTCGCGCTTCGGCCTGCGCGCCCTCAAGGGGGCGGCCTGGTACGACGAGGTGTTCGTCCCGCGCGTCGGTCCCGTCACGCTGGTGGCGCTGCTGTTCACGATTTTCGTCATGTTCTCGCTCAAGGGCGGCATCATCCTGAGGATCCCGCTCGACGTCGTGCGGGTGGCCGTGCCGATGCTCGCGTACTTCGGCGTCATGTTCTTCGTCACGTTCTACCTGGCCAAGGCCGCGAAGCTCGACTACGCGAAGACGACGACGTTGTCGTTCACCGCCGCGTCGAACAACTTCGAGCTCGCCATCGCGGTATGCGTCGCGGTTTTCGGAATCAACAGTGGTGCCGCGTTCGCAGCGGTCATCGGCCCGCTCGTCGAGGTGCCTGTGCTCATCGGGCTCGTGAACGTCGCGCTCGCGTTCGAGAGGCGCTACTTCGCCGCCGAGCGCGTGCCGCTGGAGGCGGACCTGCTGACGGAGGCGGACGAGGTCATCGGGAAGCTGGAGGACTGAGGCCACATGGACGCACCGGGTGTTGACGGCTGGATCGCCGAGGTCCGCGGGGCGGACGTCGACGCGAGGATCGGGATGTTGCTCACGCACGTGGGCGTCGTGCGCGGCACGAGCCGCGACGGCACGCCGGTGAGTTCGATGACGCTGTCGGTCGACCGCGGCCTTCTCGACAGCGTGCTAGCGGAGGCATCGGCGATGCAGGGCGTGATCGCGGTCCGCGCGTGGGTGAACGAGGGGGAGCTTGGGATCGGCGACGACATCATGCGCGTGCTGGTCGCCGGCGACATCCGCCCCCATGTCTTCGAGGCGCTGCAGCACCTCGTCGGCCGGATCAAGAGCGAGGTCGTGACCGAGACCGAGAGTCGCTGAGGGCCGCGGTCAGAACACCAGCACCTTGTCGGCCGCCGTCGTGCGCTCGGTGAGCTCGGCCATCGAGCTTCGCCGCGCGCCCTCCATGAGTTCGTCCTCGGTGAGCGCCCTGGCGTCCATGCACGTGCCGCAGAGCAGGACCGACCCCTTGCGGATGACCGGCTTCAGCATGCGCTCGAGGTTGTAGTAGCCCTCCGGTGTCTTCTGCCCCGCCTTCGCGCAGAAGATGGCGTCCGCCATCAGGAACACGTCGACCTCGTTGCCCTCGGCCTTCAGCAGGCTCGACGCCAGCCTCAGGCCGTTGTAGCTCCGCTCCGTCCCGTAGGGCGGGTCGTTGAGCACGATCAGGTAGCGCACCTCGTCTCCCTTCGCTATGCGGACTCGGCGTACTCGACGGGGAGCCCGCGCTCGTGCCACTCGCGCACGCCGTCCTCCAGCCTCACCGCGTCGAAGCCCTCGCGGCGGAGCCGCTCGACCGCCTCGACGGCCAGCACGCAGTACGGCCCGCGGCA
>JAJZPX010000060.1 GCA_021811025.1 Actinomycetes bacterium | reverse complement strand
GCGAGAAGGGATCGGCCGACGCGGAACGCGACCCACGGGGGTTCGCCCTCAAGTTCTACACCGAGGAAGGCAACTACGACATGACGGGCAACAACACGCCCGTGTTCTTCATCCGCGACCCGCTCAAGTTCGCCGACTTCATCCACACCCAGAAGCGCAATCCGCGCACGAACGTCAAGGACGCGGACATGTTCTGGGATTTCCTCTCGCTGACGCCCGAGTCGGTCCATCAGGTGACGATCCTGTTCTCCGACCGCGGCACGCCGGCCACCTACCGCAACATGAACGGCTACAGCAGTCACGCCTACGTGTGGTCCAACGCGGCGGGGGAGCAGTTCTACGTCCAGTACCACTTCAAGACCGAGCAGGGCATCAGGAATCTCACCGGTCCGGAAGCAGAAGCGATGCGGAGCAAGGACCCGGATCACGCGACGCGCGACCTCTTCGAGGCCATCGAGCGCGGTGACTACCCGTCGTGGCGGCTCGAGATGCAGATCATGCCCGTGGCCGAGGCCGAGCACTACCGCTTCGACGTCCTCGACATCACGAAGGTCTGGCCGCACGCGGACTACCCGCCGGTGACGATCGGCCGCCTCGTGCTGGACCACAACCCCGAGAACTACTTCGCAGAGGTCGAGCAGGCAGCGTTCAACCCGAGCAACTTCGTGCCTGGGATCGGGCCGTCGAACGACAAGATGCTGCAGGCTCGGCTCTTCAGCTACCACGACACCCACCTGCACCGCCTCGGTCCCAACTACCACTTGCTGCCGGTCAATGCCGCGAAGAACGCGAGTGTGCGCAACTACCAGCGTGACGGGGCCATGCGCTTCGACGACAACGGCGGCCGCGGACCGAACTACTGGCCGAACAGCTTCGGCGGTCCAGCTCCAGACCCGGAGGCCGCCGATCCGGGGATGCCGGTGAGCGGGATGACCGGGCGTACGCCCTACTCGCATCCCAACGACGACTATGTGCAACCGAGGGCTCTCTTCCGGGACGTCATGACCGACGAGGGCCGCGACCATCTCATCAGCAACATCGTCGGTCACCTGAAGAACGCACAGCCGCGCATCCGGTTGCGGCAGTGCGCGGTCTTCTATCGCGTGGATCCGGAATACGGGACACGAGTCGCCGAGGGGGTCGATGTGGATGTCGCCGAGGTGCAGCGGCTTGCGGCCGAGGGCGTGGCGGCTACGGGTATCGGCTTGCGCAGCAACGGCTGAAGATCCCCGTGTCGGCGGTTCAAGTCCGTCTCTGACCACCAGTGAACTTACGAGGAGCCGTCCCTTCGGGGGGCGGCTCCTCCGTCGCTGCAACGAGATATACTGGTTGCGTCGACGGCCTGAGGAGCTGCCATGCACGAAGACATGATCCTCGAAGAAGCCAAGAGGCGACTTGTTCTCGAACTGAAGCCGAGCAAGGTGTACCTGTTCGGGTCAAGGGCTCGCGGGACTGCATCCTCGACCAGTGACTACGACTTCTACGTCGTCATGCCTTCCGCCGACGAGCGCCCCTTTCGCCGAACCCAGCGTGCGTATCGTGCTCTCCGTGGTTTGAGCATATCGAAGGACGTGGTGGTTGGAACCGACGAGCGATTCGACCGCATGAAGAACGTCGTATCCTCGCTCGAACATGAAGTGGCGAGCGAAGGCGTGCTCTTGTATGGATGAGAGTCTGCAAGAACTCGTCGATGACTGGTTGACGAAGGCGTCCGGCGACAAGAAGGCCGCTGAGCGCCTGGAACCGTCGGAACACGAGCCGGACTACGACCCGGCCTTGTATGGTCGGGCAGCGTTCTACTGGCAGCAGGCGGCCGAGAAGACTCTGAAGGCCTACCTCTCGGCGCGATCCATCGTCTTCGGAAAGACCCATGACTTGGAGAGGCTCGTGAGTCTCGCTGCCTCGATAGAAGACGGCTTCAACCCGTTGGGCGACGCAGCCGCGACGCTGGCACCGTTCGCTGTTGAGATCAGGTATCCAGGCGACTGGGACGAGCTATCACGGGATGAATACGACGAGGCGAAGGATGCGGCGCGAGAGATCATCGCGTTCGCGACCCAGCGGATCGACCAGGAATCTGACACGGGGACTCAAGCGGACTGAAAATCCCCGTGTCGGCGGTTCAAGTCCGTCTCTGGCCACCATCGAATTCTGACGAGGAGCCGCCCTTCGGGGCGGCGCCTTTGCATCCGTGAGGGACGAGGCGGCATCGGCGCGCGCACCAAACGAAATGGGAAAGGAAGTCTCGTCGCTCTCGCCCACGACCGGGAGATGTTGTCATGGAGTCAGGCGCGCACGAAGCACAGGGCGACGGTCTTGCTGTTCCCGGCATGACGAAGGAGACGGCGGCCCTCATCGAGTCCCTCCCGGTCGGTCTGCTGATCGCCCGGAAGGACGGGCGCATCGTCGTGAAGAACAGCGAGGCCGACAGGATCTGGGGCGGTCCGGTGCCCATGGCCCGAAACGTGTCCGAGTACGCTGCGTACAGAGGTTGGTGGGCGGACACGGGCAAGGAGTTGACGCCCGAGGATTGGCCGTTGGCCAGGGCTGTATCGACGGGCGCGGGCTGTACCTCGGAAGTCATCGACATCGAGCGAATGGATGGGACGCGCGGCGCAATACTGAACTCGGCTGTCCCGGTCCGCGACGATTCAGGGAGAGTCATCGGTGGCCTCGCCGTCTTCCAGGACGTGACGGAACAGCGGGAGCGGCAGAAGCTGTCCAAGGCACTCGCGGAGATCGAGGCAGTCGTGGCCTCCGAATTGGACGTCGAGGACGTCCTCGATCGCGTGCTGGCCGAGACGGCGCGAACGATCGGCGCCGATTCCGCGGTGATCTACACCCGCCGCGTCGGCCTCTGGGTCGTGCAACGAGTGTACGGGCGATTGGGCGAACTGATCGGGCGGGCGTTCACGGATGCGGAGATCTGGTACGCGCAGAGAGAAGCGCGGACGAACCAGCTCGTCGCCGTCTCGGATGCGTCGAACGACGACCGTGTCAATCACGCGCTTGCCAAGCGATACGGCGTCCGCGCGCTCATCGACGGACCGGTCTTCCTTCGCGGCGAGCTCGTCGGTGACATGAGCTTCCACTACAAGGAACCGAGGACGCGGTTCTCCGACGCGGAGATGGATTTCGTCCGCGACGTGGCCTTCGCGGTCAGCCAGTCGCTGAAGACGGCCGCGCAGTTTCAGGGCGACCGGGAGGTGGCGAACGCGATGCAGAGGGCGCTGCTGCAGCTGCCGGGGCGTGTCGCCGGCATCGACTACGCTGCCAACTATACCTCGGCCTCGGAGATCGCCGAGATCGGTGGCGACTTCTACGACCTCTTGCCCCTGCCTGAAGGCCGCGTAGCCGTCGTGATCGGGGACGTGTCGGGTCATGCGCTGGAAGCAGCTACGCTCATGATGACGGTGAAGAACGCTATCCGGGCCTATGCGTTCGGCGGAGATCGCCCGGCGGACGTGCTGCGGAAGGCGAACGAGCTGCTCGCCGCCGTCACGGCGTCGAACATCTTCGTCACCGTGTTCCTCGGTGTGCTCGACACTGACTCCGGCGCCTTTACGTATTGCAGTGCCGGTCATCCGCCTGCCTTCGTGCGTCGCGCGAGCGGGGAGCTCGTTCGTCTGGCGGTGCAGTCGCCTCTCTTGGGCGGCTTCCCGGGATTCGAGTACGTGCAGGCCGAGGAGACACTCGGGTGCGGCGACTATCTGTTCTTGTACACAGACGGAGCGTACGAGGCCCACCGCGACGGGGAGCTCTTCGGTGGTGACAGGCTTGCCGAGCTGGTGAAGGGTAGCTCGTCTGGGCAAGAGGCATGCGATCGGGTCTCGCAGGTCGTCACGGCCTTCTCCGGCGGACGGTTGGAGGACGACCTCGCGATGCTGGCCGTCAGCTTGGGCGGATCTTCCTCAGACTGAGAATCTCCGTGTCGGCGGTTCAAGTCCGTCTCTGGCCACCATAGGAATGACGAAGGCCCTGCCTCGATTGAGGCGGGGCCTTCTTGCTGCCCACGGCTCGGCAGCAGCCGAAGATATCACCACACAACGTGGTGATATCGCCACATCGTGTGGTAATATGACCACACAACGTGGTGGTGAGGAGTGAGGCGATGTCTCCGGTGCTGGAAGCGATCTTCGGCAGCCGGTCTGCCGTGCAAGTGCTGCTGTTCCTCGAGGCCTACGGCTCGGGGCACGCGACTCGCATCGCGAAAACCTACGACGTACCTGTGATGGCGATCCAACGGCAGCTGCGGCGGCTGGAGGCGAACGGCGTCCTGGTCAGCCGGAGTGTCGGCAGGACTCGGGTGTTCGAGTTCAACACGAGGAATCCCACCGTCCGCAACCTGCGGAGCTTCCTTCAGGCGGAACTCGACCTGCTGCCTGAGGAGGAGCTCAAGGCGTACTACCGGCAGCGGCAGCGTCCTCGCCGGACGGGGAAGCAGCTGTAGCACATGAGTGCGATCAACCGAGAGACGTCCGCCGAGGAATTGGCCGCGCTCGTAAGTCAAGCGCTCAAGTCCGCCGGGATCAGGGCGACGCTGTCGGGGGGCGGCGCGGTGACGTTGTATAGCGACAACGAGTACGAGAGCCGCGATCTTGATTTCGTCACGAACGCGCGGAACGATGCGATCGCGAAAGCCCTGGCGGCCCTGGGCTTCCGCCGCGTAGCGGGAGCGCGCCAGTTCGAGCACCCCGAGACTGACTACTATGTCGAGTTCCCTCCCGGACCACTCGGCTTCGGCGAGACCTCTATCTCCGATGACGACGCGACCGTGCTCCAGACGCGGTACGGCCCTTTGCGCATCATCACTCCGACGCAGAGCGTCATGGACCGCCTCGCCGCGTACGTCCACTGGAACGACAATCAGTCGCTCGACCAAGCGGTCATGGTGGCCCGGCGGCACGACATCGACTGGCCGGCGCTCTACGAATGGGCAGGACGGGAGCGCATCGGCCCAAGACTCATCGACAGACTGCGAACGCAGACTCGATCGGACCGCAGAACGTGACGGAAGCCCCGGGCAAGGGGCTTCTTGCGCCGGCGGTTGACTCACTACTGGACAGATGCTTGACTTAGCGTATGTACGAGCCGACCTTCAGGATCACACCCAAGCTCCTCGCCATCGTGGAGGACATCGCCGGGCTAAGGCAGCGCATCCAGGATGCGACCGTCGACCTGGCCTGGGTTCCGGCGTTGGAGAAGGACGGCCGCACCCGCAACGCTCACGCTTCCACGGCGATCGAGGGGAACCCTCTGAGCCTGGCCGAGGTGCGCGCCCTGGCCGAAGGGGCGGAGGTCCCGACGGCCCCGCTTCGGTCGAAGCGGGAGGTCGTCAACTACCTCGCCGGCCTCCGGTTCATCCAGCAGCATTCCGCACACGCGGACGTCTCACATGAGGACATCTTCGAGCTTCACAGGATACTGGCGGATGGGGTGATGGAGCAGGGCGACGCGGGGGTGTACAGGACGATCAAGGTGGTCGTGGGCGGCCACTTCCCACCCGCGCCGGAGGACGTCTCCGGCCTGATGTTCGAGCTGCTGAGGTGGTGGAACGAGCGATCGGCGGAGCTCTCGCCTGTGATCACTTCGGCCGTCATCCACTACCGGTTCGAGTCGATACACCCCTTCGCCGACGGCAACGGCAGGGCCGGACGCGCCCTCGCCCTCTGGGAGCTGTACCGCCGCGGATTCGATACGCACCATCTGTTCTCCGTCGATGAGTACTACTGGGAGGATCGCCCGGCGTACTACGCCGCTCTCGCCGGGGTCCGCGAGCAGGGAGAGGATCTCACTGAGTGGCTCGAGCACTGCGCAGCTGGTCTTCGGCTGACCCTTCAGCGGGTCTGGACGCGGATCCAGAAAACTGCGCCCGAAGGCGGGGATCGCCTGATCCTTCGGCCGAAGCAGGAGCGGTTGCTGCATCTGCTCGCGCTCAACGGGAGCATGGCACCGGCCGAGATCTGGGACGTCCTCGCGATATCGCGGCAAGGGGCGATGGACCTGATCAACCCGCTCGTGTCGGCCGGACTTGTGGAGAAGGTCGGCACGAAGAAGACGGGCCGTTACCGATTGAAGCTCGCAGCGACCGAGAACGAGGCGGACTGAAGATCCCCGTGCGGGCGGTTCGAGGCCGCCTCCCCGGCAACGGTGCAGGGCGAGCGTCGTCGCTCCGTGCCGGCGCGGTATGAGAGAATCGCACCCGAAGGCCCGCTGACGTGGGACACGTACGTCGACAGGAGGGTCCCATGAGGGTATGGCGCTTCCGCTTCGCTGTCGCGCTCGCGACCGCGCTCACGCTCGTCTCCGGCTGCTCGCGACAGGCGGAACCCGTGGCATCGACGCAGCCCGTGAAGTCCGCCAAGAAGCCACGTGAGAAGCGCCTGGCGTTCTCCGTCACGGATGAGCTCGATGTTCGGCTTGAGCACGAGCGGCCTTCCTCGAACCTTCGCGCGACAGCGTGATGCGGAGCTTATCGGCAGCCGGGTCTCCCGGCCCAAGCCGTGTGCCCGCAGGAGACCCGCCGTCAGGCGGCCGCGGAGGCTGAGCGGTCGCAAGCTCGCCTGACTTCTGTCCTTTCTTGCCGTTTGAGCTGGCTCTTTCGCCGGTACTTCCAGGTCCAGCCAGTGGGTGCTACTGTCGAGCTGGCGAGGCTCCGGCAGCGGCCTCGTCTACGCGTCAACAACTTGCCAGGAAATCGAAAGGGGATGGGGTCCATGTTGCATGGCAGGAGGGTGCTCTTCGTTCTTGCGTTATGCCTGGTCGGCGTGCTAGCGACGGCCTCGGCGGCCGTCGCGGCGGGGGGCAAGGTGCGCGCGGCCGCAGTGTTCGGTCCGGACGTGTACGAGTCGGACGAAGGCACTGCGAACGCGAAGGGGCTCCCCGAGACGAGCATCCACACGTTCGAGACCTCGAGCACGGACGGCTACACGCACGACGAGGACTGGTACAAGTTCACCGCGGAGACGACAGGCCAGCCGTTCATCCTCGACGGACAGTTCATCGACGCGCAGCCGAACTTCGATCCGGCGGCCGAGATCTGGAAGCTCAATCCCGAGGACGGGACGATCGCTTCGGTTCGCTCCAACGACGATTGGGATTCAGACTGGGGCTGGCGCGCCTCCATGTTCCCGCGCTTCTTCTTCAAGGCCCCGAGTCCCGGGACGTACTTCGTCGAGCTCTACCAGGATGACAGTCCTGAGAGCCCAGGCATGTTCAAGGTCTTCTACATCGCCGGGGATGCCAGGAGGGTGGCGGGTGCGACGCGCTACGACACGGCTGCCGAGGTCGGTCGCGAGCTCTACCCGGACGCGGACAACATCCGCGATTCCGATCCTGAGGGTCCGAGGAATATCATCGTCGCGACCGGCGTCGACTACCCGGATGCTCTGGCTTCGGTGCCCTTCGCCGTGCAGCAGCAGCTGGCGATCCAAGGGGAGGGCATTTCCTTCGACTACCGTGGAGCGGTCATCCTGCTGACCAAGCCGACGGCGCTCCCCGCAGCCACCAGGGCCGAGATCGAGCGCCTGGCGTCCCAGAACTACTGGTACGACGGTGCGTACGACGATCCGGGATGCGCGGTGCACGTGTATGTGCTCGGCGGGCCCGAGACGATCTCCGATGAGGTCTACAGCGAGATCGCAGGCATCCGCGGCATCTCGTCCATTCAGCGGATCGCGGGCAAGAACCGCTTCGCCACGGCGGCGGACCTGGCGGACCTGACCGCCGAGAAGGCGAGCGATCCCGGCTACATCTATATGTCGAACACCGTGTACCTGGTGAACGGCTACAGCTACGCCGACGCGCTCTCGGCGGGGCCGGTCGCCGGCTTCGACGAGTCGCCCATACTCCTGACGAAGCAGCTGGTCTGCCCGAGCGAGACGATCGACTGGATGAAGGCGAACGGGACGAGCCAGGTCGTGGCCATCGGCTCGACGAAGACGATCTCGGACGCGGTGCTCGATCAGATCAAGGCCGAGATCCCGTCCATCGAGACGACCCGCGTCGGTGGCGATGATCGCTACGAGACGTCGTACCTGCTCGGGAAGTGGGGCGTCGACCGCGGCATGGAGGGCAGCTCCTCCGTCCTGGTCACCGGCGAGTACTTCCCGGACGGCCTCACGGGAGGCGTGATCTGCGCCAACGACGGCGCTCCGCTGCTGCTCACCAAGCCCGGTACGCTGTCTCCGTATGTGGAGCAGTTCCACCAGGAGTACGGCGGCTTCGACAACTCCGGCATCCTCGTGGGCGGGTCCGCGTCCGTCTCCGACGGCGTGTACCAGGCGTACAGGGACCTCTGGAACTAGCTTCCATAGTGTCCTGCGAGCTCGAACGGAAGGGCCGGGCCGGGAGGTCCGGCCCTTCGCCCTCACTCCACGAACGTGACGATCTCCTCCAGCGGGCAGCGCCGCCGCTCAGCGCGGTTCACGTCCGCCTCTGTGTCGGGGTGCCCGAGCGCGACCCCGACGACGAAGCGCCGTCCGGCGCCTGCGGGACCAGGTCGTGGAGCGCGTCCGCGTAGCGGACGATCATCGCCATGATGCACGTCCCGAGCCCGCCGTCCTCGGCCGCGAGGCAGAAGTTCTCGACGAGCAGGCCGAGGTCGAAGCAGGCGTACTCCATGGCGAGCCGCTCGTGCACGGCGAACAGCAGCAGGCACGGCGCGCCGTACGCGTCCCATAGCCCCGGCCTCCGCGGCGGCTCCGGCTCCGCGTTCGCGTCGCCCTTCTCGGCCAGCACCGCCTTCACCCGCGCCAGCGCCGGGCCCTTGAGCACGAAGACGTCCCAACCCTGGGCGTTCGCCCACCAAGGCGCCCACCGCGCCTAGTCGAGCAGCCCGCGGACGACGTCGTCCGGCACGTCGTCCGGCCGGAACTTGCGCGCGCTCCTGCGCTCGCGGATCGCGCCGTGACCTCCACGTGGACCTCCCTCGGCACGTGCCGCCCTGTCCTCACGTGCCCATGATGCCGCGGCGCTCGCCAGGCGAGAAGACGGCGGCGTCAGCCGCGGCTGACGCCGGCCATCTGCATAGCGGACTGCATCCGCTGCCACGACTCGGCCGACGGCTGGAACAGCCCGACGATGTTGCCGCCCGGGTCCTTGAACCACGCGCCCTTCGATCCGCCGCCCATGTCCGCGATCCCGCTCTGCGTCTTGAGATACGGCAGGTCGTACTCCTCGAACCGCACGCCCTTCTGCCGAAGCGCCTGTACGGCCGAGTCGATGTCCTGGATCGCGAAGCTCATCTGCGTGTGGTCGCACCTGCTGCCGCCCTCGTGCTGGTAGATGCCGAACCACGTCCCCTGGCCCGCGCGGTAGGTCGCCTCCTTCTGAGTCTCGTCATAGTCGATCTCCTGGAACCCGAGCGTGTCGCGCCAGAACCGCCGTCCCTGCTCCATGTCGCCTTCCGCCAGCGTCGCCGTCACGGGTGCGCTCGCCAGGTCGCCCGTCATCGCCATCTCCGTCTCTCCTCTCGATCGAATGCGTCCAGCGAATGGTTCCCCGAAGGCGCGGGAGTCTCGCGTCAGTACCCGAACCGCCGCATCGCCCGCGCGTGCAGCGCCTCGGAGCTCTTCAGCGCGACGTCGACCGGCGCGAGGGCCTCCAGGACGCGTTTCTTCGTCCAGTCCTCGTCCTGC
>JAJZPX010000059.1 GCA_021811025.1 Actinomycetes bacterium | reverse complement strand
GTCACGTTTCGCGATCCTGGGCGGGATCGTCCTGCTCGTGCTGGGCGTGCTGCTCGTGAGGCTGTGGAGCATGCAGATCATCGGCGGGCAGGGTTACGCCCAGGCGGCGACGGAGAACAGGGTGCGCACCGTGTATCTTCCCGCGCCGCGCGGGAGGATCCTGGACGCGAAGGGCCGCGTGCTTGTGACCAACCGGCCGGCCCTCGCGGTGGCGGTCGCACCGTCCGCTGCGCGGGACGACGCGATGCTGGCCAGGCTGTCGACGCTGCTGGGCGTTCCGATCCGCGACATCCAGAAGAAGATCGCCAGCACGAAGCTCGAGGCGCTGCAACCGCGCGCAGTTGCCGTCGACGTCCAGCAGACCGCCGTCGCCTACATTTCCGAGCACGCCGACCTCTTCCCGGGAGTCGAGGTGCAGGTGGTGCCGATTCGCACCTACCCGATGGGCAAGCTCGCCGCGCACGTGCTCGGCTACGTCGGCGAGATATCGGACGAGGACATGAGCCGCCCGGGCATGCAGGATTACGTGCCGGGCGACATCGTCGGGAAGGCAGGGGTCGAGCGACAGTACGAGAGCGTGCTCAGGGGCGAGAAGGGGTTCGAGCGCCTCGAGGTGGACGCGCGGGGACGCGTGCACAGGGTTCTCGAGACCCGCGACCCGGTGCCGGGTCGCGACGTCCGCCTGACCATCGACGTCGACGCCCAGCGGGTCGCCGAGCAGGCGCTCGCGAACGCGTTCGAGGAGGCGCGCCGTCAGGGGTTCACGAAGGCGCGCGCCGGGGCGCTCGTGGTCATGGACGTCAGGACGGGCGGGATCGTCGCAATGGCGAGCGCGCCGACGTACGACCCCTCCAAGTTCGTCAGCGGCATCAGCGAGAAGGAGTGGCGGTCGCTCAACGCAACCGAGAGCGAGTATCCGCTCACCAACCGTGCCGTGATGTCGCAGTACCCGCCCGCCTCGACGTTCAAGGTGATCACCGGGCTCGCCGCGCTCCAGGAGGGGTTCACCACCGCCGGCACGGAGTACGACTGCAAGGGTACCTGGTGGTTTCCCGGGCATGAGAACAGCACGGCGAAGTGGTGGACGAAGAAGTGCTGGGACGCGGCGGGGCACGGCGTCATCAACTTCGTCACCGGCATCGAGCAGAGCTGCGACAGCGTCTTCTATGCCCTCGGATACAAGTTCTACGAGACTCCCGGCGAGAAGCTCCAGGCGTTCGCTCGCGGGGCGGGCTTCGGCCGCAAGACGCAGGTCGACCTTCCGGGCGAAGCTGCCGGGCGGGTGCCGGACGCCGCATGGAAGCGCAGCCTGAACGCGACCATCGCGCCCGAGTACGCGCAATGGGTGCCCGGCGACACGGTGAACATGGCGATCGGGCAGGGAGACCTGCTCGTCACGCCGCTGCAGATGGCCGAGATGATCGGCGCGGTGGCCAACGGCGGGAGTCTGCTTCGCCCGCACGTGCTCGACCAGGTGATGGCGAGCGGGGGCAGCAACCCGGCGCTCGCATCGAAGACCGTGGTGAGCGGCAGGATACCAGCGAGCGCCGCCAACCTCGCCGTGATGCAGCGCGCCCTCGTCGGTGTGACCGAGGGCGGTACGGCGAAGGGCACCTTCGCGGGCTTCGGCGAGACCGTCGCGGGCAAGACGGGGACCGCGCAGGTAGGCAGCCCCAACCTTCCCGCGGACAGCCCGCTCAGGAAGGACGACTACGCGCTGTTCACCGGATACGCTCCCGCGCAGGCCCCGAGGTACGCGGTGTCCGTGGTCATCGAGCAGGGCGGCCACGGCGGCTCGGTGGCGGCACCCGCCGCGCGCGAGGTGCTCGCGCAGCTGGCGGGCCTCCCGATCGTGCACGTCACGACCGTCGACCAGTCGAGGTAGCGATGGCCGAACGCGAGACTACAGTCGGCATGTCGCTGCTGCGCAGGGTGAACCTGCCCCTGCTGCTGTGGACGGCGGCGCTCGTCGCGTACGGCATCCTGATGGTATGGTCGGCCACCTCGGGCTCCGCGTCCGGCGCCGCGATGGTCCAGCGGCAGGCGATCGGCGTCTTCGTGGGGCTCCTGCCGATGCTCGCCCTCGCGCTTCTCGACTACAAGGTGCTGCAGCACTGGACGGGGCCGCTGATGGTCGGGCTGACGTCCCTGCTCATCGCGGTGCTGCTGCCCGGGCTGGGGATCGTCGTCAACGGCCAGCGCAACTGGCTGGCCCTGGGCAGCATCCGGCTGTTCCAGCCTTCCGAGCCGGCTAAGCTGGTCCTGATCGTCGTCCTTGCCGCGGTCATCGCCGAGCACAAGGGGAGGATCGAGAGGCCGGCCGACGTGGCGCGGATACTGGGCTACGTCGCGGTCCCGCTCGCGCTCCTGCTGCTCGAGCCCGACCTCGGCACGGCGCTGGTCTTCATCGCGATCGCGATGGGCATGCTGCTCATCGGAGGGCTGAGGATGCGGTGGTTCGCGGTCTTCGCGGTCGCGGGAGCGCTGCTCGTCGGGGTGGCGTTCGCAACGCCGGTGCTGAAGCAGTACCAGCGCGACAGGCTGACCGTGTTCATCAACCCGAACGTCGCCCCGAAGGGCGCCGGCTACAACCTCGCGCAGAGCAAGATCGCGATCGGATCCGGGGGGCTTGCGGGCAAGGGCCTGCGGTCCGGGACGCAGAGCAGCCTTCACTTCATCCCGGAGCGGCACACGGACTTCATCTTCTCGGTGCTCGGCGAGGAGCTCGGTTTCGTGGGCGCGCTCGTGTTGCTGGCGCTGTACCTGGCCCTGCTCGTCACCGCGCTCGAGACGGCGGCTTCGGCGAGGGATCTCTTCGGCGCGCTCATCGCGACGGGCCTCATCACGATGTGGACGTTCCAGATACTGGTGAACATCGGCATGACCGTTGGTATCATGCCCATCACGGGTATCCCGTTGCCGTTCATGAGCTTCGGGAGCTCGTTCATGGTCACCAACCTCGCCGGGGTGGGGATGCTGCTCGCGGTGTGGGCACGCCGTTACGGCACGTGAGCCGGACGGAAGGAGCATCGGCATGGCTTTGCCGGTCAATGTGCGGGACCTGATGCGAGCCGGCGCGAAGCTCACTGAGGAGCGCGAGAAGTCGGTCCGCCTCGTCGTCGCGGTCGAGCTCGACGCGCCCGACGCGCTGCTCGCCGCGCTCGAGGACGTCCTGCTGCCGCGCAACGCGAGGACGTCGTTCGAGGTAGGCGTGGTCGGCGAAGGAGCGCCTCGCGTGACCGCGAGCACGGACGCCGTCGTCGGCGTGCTCGGAGGAGGCGGGTCCGCAATGGCGGACTACCTGGCGCAGGCTCGCGCCGGCGACGCGCACGTCGTCACACTGAAGCTCGCCGGCGCGGGCTCGGCCGCGCCCGCCACCGTGGGGCAGCCTCTCGACGACTTCCTCGAGGGCGAGGACGCGGAGCGCCTCGTGCGGCACGATCTCGGCCGATGGCTGGCCGAGCGCATGCACGAGAAGCGGCTCGCCCTGGCCGCCGGGCTGGGCTTCACGCGGCCCGCCGTCGCAGGCGAGTACGTCAAGGCCACCGCCTGGCAGAACGCGCTGATCGGCGGCGTGACGATCATCCCCGGCGCCGACATGCCGCTGATGACGGGCAACCAGGCGAAGATGGTGCTGCAGATCGCGGCGGCGTACGGCGAGAAGCTCGACATGGAGCGCGCCAAGGAGCTGCTGGCCGTGGTCGGGGGCGGCTTCGCGTTCCGCTCGATAGCTCGTCAGCTGCTGGACTTCGTGCCCGGGTTCGGGTGGGCGCTGAAGGCCGGCGTCGCGTACGCGGGGACGACGGCGATGGGCAAGGCCGCGATCGCGTACTTCGAGGAGGGCGCCGACATCGGGCGGGTGGTGCGCGACCTCGAAGCGGGGACCCTGGCGGCGGTCGAGCGCGCCCGGGCGCTGCGGTCGGGCGGCCGCGATCCGTCGCCCGAGCCGGACGACGAGGGGCTCGCCCCGTACAAGCTGGAGGCGCCGCGTGGCGACGCCGGCAGCTGACGTTTCCGCCGGCGCCGAGTCGCTGCTCCCGCTGGTCGAGCGTCCCGCAAGGTATGTGGACGGGGAGTGGGGCGCTCGGCACCGGCCGGAGGCGTCCTACCGCACGGCGCTGCTCTACCCCGACACGTACGAGCTGGGGATGGCGAACCAGGCGCTCGCGATCCTCTACGACCGCCTGAACGCGATCGACGGCGTGGCGGCGGAGCGCGTCTTCGTCCCGTGGAAGGACATGGCGGCCGAGATGCGCGCTTCGTCGACGCCGCTGTTCACGCTCGAGAGCATGCAGCCCGTGCGGGACTGCGCGCTCGTCGGAGTCACGCTTCCGTACGAGCTCACGTACACGAACGTGCTCGAGGCGCTCGACCTCGCCGGCATCCCGCTGCGCTCCGCGGATCGCGCGGAGGCCGACCCACTCGTCGTCGGCGGCGGGCCGTGCGCATTCGATCCCGAGCCGATGGCTCCCTTCTTCGACGCCATCCTCGTCGGAGAGGGCGAGGAGGCGGTCGTCGAGATAGTGGCGGCTCATCGCGCCGCCATCGAAGCTCGGGCGAACCGCGAAGAGACGCTGCGCAGGCTCGCCGGTGTCCCAGGGGTGTACGTGCCGTCGCTGTACGCGGAGGCGCCGGACGGCGGGATGCGACCCCTGGGCGGTGGTCCCGCCGTCGTCGAGAAGCGCGTCCTGCGGGACCTCGGCGCATTCCGTCCGCCCACGTGCCCCGTCGTGCCGTTCATGGACGTGGTGCACGACCGCGCCACCATCGAGATACTGCGCGGCTGCGCGAGGGGCTGCAGGTTCTGCCAGGCCGGTATGGTGTACCGGCCGGTCCGGGAACGCCGCGCCGACGACATCGTTCGCGACTCGCTCGCCGCGCTCGCCTGCGGCGGCTACGAGGAGGTCTCGCTCACCTCGCTGTCGAGCAGCGATCACAGCCTCATCGAGGACGTGGTGCGCAGGCTGTCGCGCCGTCTCGAGGGGACGGACGTGACGGTCTCGCTGCCCAGCCTGCGGGTCGACGCGTTCGGCCTGACGCTGGCGCGTCTCCTCAAGGGCAAGCGGCCGGGGCTCACGCTGGCGCCCGAGGCCGGGACTCAGCGCCTTCGCGACGTCATCAACAAGAACGTGACCGGCGAAGACCTGCTGGGCGCGGTGCGGGCGGCGTTCGAGGCCGGGTGGAGGCGCGTGAAGCTGTACTTCATGATCGGCCTTCCGACGGAGACGGACGAGGACGTCGCGGGGATCGGGCGGTTGGTGGGCGAGGTGCTCGCCGCCGCGCGGGAAGCCACTCCGGCGGACCAGCGGGGCTCGGTCCGCGTGGGCGTGTCCGTCTCGACGTTCGTGCCGAAGGCGCACACGCCGTTCCAGTGGGACGCCCAGCTCACCCTTCCCGAGGTCCTGAGGCGCCAGAAGATCCTGCGCGACGCGATGCCGCGGAAAGGCGTCGAGCTGTCGTGGCACGACGCCTCGGCGAGCTTCCTCGAGGGCGCGCTCGCGCGAGGGGACCGGAAGGTGGCGGACGTGATCGAGCGTACGTGGCGGTCGGGGGCGGTGTTCGACGCGTGGACGGAGGAGTTCTCGCTCGATCGCTGGCTCGCCGCGTTCGAGGAGGAAGGCGTCGACCCCGTGGTGCTCGCCGGCCCTCGGGACGCGAAGGCTCCCCTGCCGTGGTCGCACATCTCGTCCGGGGTGTCGCCGGCGTTCCTCAAGCTGGAGCGGGAGCGGGCGGAGCGGGCCGTCGCGACGCCGGATTGCACCTTCGAGGAGTGCACGGGGTGCGGGGTGTGTCCGTCGCTCGGCGTCGAGAACGCGATCGCGGGCGGCAGTCGTGGCTGAGGGCTTCAGGCTGCGCGTGCGCTACGGCAAGACGGGCCGCCTGAGGCACCTCTCGCACCTGGAGGTCATTCGCGCATGCGAACGTTCCGTCAGAAGGGCGGGATTGCCGTATTCCGTCACCCAGGGGTTCAGTCCTAAGATTAAGGCGGCTTTCGGACCGGCTCTGCCGGTCGGGACTGCGGGCGAGCGCGAGTACTACGACGTGTGGCTCACCTCGTACGTCCCGGCACGTACGGTGCTGGAGAGGCTCGCCGGCGCGTCGCCGGCGGGGCTCGCTCCGCAGGCCGTGTCGTACGCCGGCGGGAGGGAACCTTCGCTCTCGGCGGCGCTGACCGTCGCGCGGTATCGCGTGCTGGTCGCCTCTCCGGCCACGTGGCCGGAGGAGTTCGGGAAGGTGTTGGCAGGTGTCGTCGGCAGCGGGACGCTGGCGGTCGAGCACAAGGGCAAGACCAAGGTTTTCGATCTCGCGAGGTCGCTCCCGGAGGAGCCCCGAGTGGGATCGGAGGACGGCTTCCTCGTCGTGGAGATCACCACGAGGATCGGGCAGGAGGGCTCCCTCCGTCCCGAAGCGCTCGTCCACGAAGCCCTGAGCAGCTCGCCCAAGCCCGGGTCCCTCATCGCCGTCACGCGCACCGACCTCCTCGTGGAAGCGGGGAAGGAGTGGCTTCGGCCGATGGAGTGAGGGTCCGTTGAAGTGGCGGACGTAGTAAGGGAGATGCTCGTCTCCCACGACCTCGACGAGACGCGCGTAGCCGTCGTCGAGGATCGCGGGCTGGTCGAGTACTACATCGAACGCGCGAAGCGCAGCGTCGTCGGCAACGCGTACCTGGGCAGGGTCAGGGACGTGCTGCCCGGCATGCAGGCGGCGTTCGTCGACATCGGGCTCGAGAAGAACGCGTTCCTGTACGTGGACGAGGTTGTCGCCCCCGAGGGGCTCGAGGACGTGCCGCGACGGGACATCGCGTCGCTCGTGAAGCCCGGGCAGCAGCTGCTCGTGCAGGTCGTGAAGGACCCGATGGGCACGAAGGGCGCGCGCGTCACCACCGACATCACCCTGCCGGGGCGCTTCCTCGTGCTCATGCCGTTCTCCGAGTTCGTCGGTGTGAGCAAGAAACTGCCGGACGAGGAGCGCGACCGGCTCCACGACATCGTGACCCGCTTCACCCCCGAGGGCGTCGGCGTCATCGCCCGCACCGCATCTGCGGGGGCGTCCGAGAGGGATCTCACGAGCGACCTCGAGTTCCTGCAGCGGCTCTGGCGTCGGGTGCAGCACCAGGCCAGGGAGGGATTGGCGCCGGAGGTCGTCTACACCGAGATGGACCTCGCGCTGCGGTTCGTCCGCGACGTCTTCTCGGAGGACTTCCGGCGGCTCGTGATCGACGACCGAGGCACCTACGACAAGGTCGTCTCGTTCCTGAAGAAGACGTCGCCGCAGCTCGTGAAGCGGGTGCACCTGTACCGCGAGCGGATCTCGCTGTTCGACGCGTACAACCTCCAGCCTCAGATCGACTCGGCCACACAGCGCGTCGTGCCGCTTCCGTCCGGCGGCTACATCGCCATCGATCCCACCGAGGCGCTGACGGCGATAGACGTGAACACCGGCCGCTACGTCGGCAAGAAGGACCTCGAGGACACGATCCTGCGCACGAACCTCGAGGCGGCCGAGGAGGTCGTCCGCCAGCTGCGGCTTCGCGACATCGGCGGGATCATCGTCATCGACTTCATCGACATGGAGGACCAGTTCCACCGGATGGAGGTCTTCCGGAGCTTCCAGCGGGCGCTCGAGCGCGACCGTACGAAGACCCGCGTGATGGAGATCAGCAAGCTCGGCCTCGTGGAGATGACGCGTAAGAACGTCACCGACGGGCTCTCGGGCGTGCTGATGGAGCCGTGCCCGGCGTGCGGCGGCGAGGGCCGCGTGCTCTCAGCGGCCACGCGAAGGCTCACGGTCGAGCGGAAGATGAAGGCGATCCTTGCGGCCGGACGCTCGGCCGCGTACCTCCTCGGCGTCAATCCCGAGACGTACGAGCTGCTCACCGCGCCGGGGACGAACACGATCGCCGCGCTGCGGCAGGCGACGGGCAAGCAGGTGGCCATCGTGCCCGAGGCGAGCTGCGACGCGGTGGAGGTCCGCGTGCTGATCGAGGGCCGTGCGGGACTGATCCAGCGTGCCATGCAGTAGCCTGCGGGCGGGGTAGGAACCGCCTGGATGCGTGCCGCCGGCGGCATGAGCTGCTCGCGAAGCGAGTCTGCTCGATGCCGCCGAGTCGGCGGCAGCGCTTTGCGTCTGCCGCCGACTGTGTTAGCATTCCACCTCGCGTCCGGATACGAGGAGATGCGATGTACGCAGTAGTCAAGACCGGCGGCAAGCAGGTCAAGCTCGAGAAGGGCATGACCGAGGTCGTCGAGAAGCTCGATGCCCCCGTCGGCGGCACCGTCACGTTCACGCCGCTCTTCGTGTCGGACGACGGGAAGGCTCTTGCGGGCAGCGAGGCAGCGGGCGTGACCGTCACGGCCGAGGTCGTCGAGCACTTCAAGGGCGACAAGCAGCTCGTCTTCAAGTTCAAGAAGCGCAAGGGCTACAAGAAGCTCAACGGGCATCGCCAGGCCCAGACGCGCATCCGCGTGACGGACATCGCCGTGGGCGAGGCGCCGAAGAAGCCGGCGGCGAAGGCGGCCCCGAAGGCGGAGGCCGAGGCCGCCGCGGCACCGGTCGCGGTTGAGGCTCCCGCGAAGAAGCCAGCCGCCAAGATCGCGGCGAAGGCGAAGCCGGAAGCGGCCGAGAAGCCCACCGCCGCGAAGAAGGCGGCCCCGAAGGCGAAGGCCGAAGCGGCCGAGAAGCCCGCGGAGGAGAAGCCCAAGCGGACGCGCAAGCCCGCCGCGAAGAAGGAAGCGCCGGCCGAGCCGGCCGAGTAAGGCAGGTAGAGACAGATGGCTCACAAGAAAGGCCTCGGCTCCACCAAGAACGGTCGCGACTCGAAGGCGAAGCGCCTCGGAGTCAAGGCGTACGCCGGGCAGCTCGTGACGGCCGGGTCCATCATCGTCCGCCAGCGCGGCACGCACCTCAAGCCGGGCGAGAACGTCGGCCTCGGCCGCGACGACACGCTGTTCGCTCTGAAGGCCGGCAAGGTGGACTTCACGAACGGCAAGGACCGCCGCGTCCACGTTCGGGTAGAGGATGCCGGGTAGGACGCTCGGCGCACGCGCGTGACGCTCGCGGCCGGTCCCTTAGGGGCCGGCCGTTTCGTGTCGCCGGCTTCTCGCCCGGTCGAACCGCGTTCGCGCCGCTTCCGCCGCTGAAGGCGAGCACGCGGGCCGCGGCGGCGGCGGGTAGGCGCAGTCTGCCGAAGGGTAGCGTGTGGGCTAATATGGGGGACCGACCGAGGGAAGCCGGATGCAGTTCATAGACGAGGCGAAGATCCACGTGAAGGGCGGCGACGGCGGCGCGGGCTGCAAGTCGTTCCGCCGCGAGAAGTACCGGCCGAAGATGGGCCCGGACGGCGGCGACGGCGGCCACGGCGGCAACGTCGTGGTGCAGGCCGACCCCTCGCTGTCGACGCTCATGGACTTCCACCGCAAGCACCACTTCAAGGCGCAGCGGGGGCAGCACGGGATGGGCGCGGACCGCGACGGCGCGGTGGGGGACGACCTCCTCCTGCGCGTGCCGGTAGGGACGGTCGTGCGCGAGGCGGAGACCTCCGCGACGATCGCCGACCTCGTGCATGCCGGGCAGGCCGCGGTGGTGGCGCGAGGTGGCCGGGGCGGCCGAGGGAACACCGAGTTCGTGACGCCCACGCGCCGCGCGCCCGCCTTCGCCGAGCTCGGAGAGCCGGCCGAGGAGCGGTGGATCACGCTCGAGCTGAAGCTGCTCGCGGACGCCGCGCTCGTGGGCATGCCGAGCGTGGGGAAGAGCTCGCTGATCGCGCGCATCTCGGCCGCCCGCCCGAAGGTCGCGGAGTACCCGTTCACCACGCTGGTGCCCAACCTCGGTGTCGTGAAGGCGGGCGAGTACAGCTACGTCGTGGC
>JAJZPX010000058.1 GCA_021811025.1 Actinomycetes bacterium | reverse complement strand
CTGGAAGAGAATAGGGCGATCATCCGGAGAGTGAGCAAGTCAACGGGATGAGAGGGGCAGCCCGCCAGACTCAGTGCAAGAGACTTTGCACTGACTTCTGCAATCAAGGGCTCGATTCGCGCCGACCTGGCAGTTTGTGCCGGCGTTACCGACTCGTCTATAATCGGTGCCCGCACCGTAAACGCCGACCAGGTCTCGGGGGACCGTTTGGAACCAGTGCCGCATCGCTCGGCACGATCCCTGAAGACCCAGTATCTCATCGCAGCCCTCCTCATCGCAGCACTCACCATCGCCGCCGTCAGCGGGTTCGTCTGGGCAAGGAAGAGCATAACGGTCATCATCGACGGCAGGGCCTGCTCGTGCAGGACCCAGGCCGCCGACGTTGCCGGTCTCCTCGAAGAGGCGGGCGTGCGCGTCGCCGACCGGGACATCGTCAGTCCGGGTCCCGATGAGGCGATAGCGGACGGCGACACCGTTGTCGTTCGCCACGCGATCCCCGTGACGGTCGTGCTCGGCAACGAGTCGATGCAGCTCAGGGTGGTCGGGGCGCGCGTCTCGGACGCGCTCGTCGCCTGCGGGCTCGATCCCACAAGCGGCCTGAAGGTCACTCCCGACATCGGCGCGCACCTCACCCCAGGGATGACGATCGAGGTGACCGACGTGTTCCTCCGCGTCGTGCAGGAGGAGGTGTCGATCCCGCCCAAGAGCCGGATCGTGAGCGACCCCAGCATGCCGATCAACACTCGCCGGGTCGTCAATCCCGGCGCGCCCGGCAAGCTGCTCCGGGTCCTCGAGACGGTCGTGACCGGTGGCTGTGAAGGCGGCAAGGTCCTCAAGGCGCAGCGGGTCGTCGAGGCGCCGGTCGACGTGGTGATCGCGGTCGGCACCGCTCGCGACTTCACCGTCGCGGCGCGAGGGGGGCTCGGCCGGCGCACCGCTTCCCAGCTGCCGCCGCCGTCGGAGGGAACCAGGATGACCGTGCTGGCGACGGCCTACCACCCGCGCGACAACTCCCTCGAGGGCGGCTTCCATGCAGCGACGGGCGCGCGGCTGGGCTACGGCATCGTCGCGGTCGATCCCGACGTGATCCCGCTCGGCACCAGGATATGGGTGCCCGGCTACGGCTACGGGATCGCCGCGGACACCGGCGGGGCCATCAAGGGAGATCACATCGATCTGTGCTTCGACACCGCGGCCGAGATGAGCGCGTGGGGCTCGCGGACGCTGCAGGTCGTCCTGCTCCCCTGATGCCTCATTCCCCGCTCGCGACGCCCTCGGCGACCATCGCCGTGCTGGAGCGGCACGGGCTCGTCACGAAGAAGTCGCTCGGGCAGCACTTCCTCGTCGATGACAACGTGATCGGCCGCATCCTCGCGCTCGCGCGTGTCGCGCGAGACGACGTCGTCGTGGAGGTCGGCCCCGGCATCGGCACGCTCACCGTCGCGCTGTGCGCGTACGCAGGAGCGGTCGTGGCGGTCGAGCGCGACCCGGGCCTGCTGCCGGCTCTCGCCGAGACCACCACGGCCTGCCCCCGCCTGGCGATCGTCCGCTCGGACGCCCTCGACGTGACCCCCGGCGAGCTCTCGGCCCCCTTCGGGCCTCCCGCCGCGCTGGTCGCCAACCTGCCGTACCAGGTGGCGGCGACCGTCGTGCTGCGCTTCTTCGAGCAGCTGCCCTCTCTCGCGTCTGCGACCGTGATGGTGCAGGCCGAGGTCGCGGACAGGATGGCGGCGGAACCGGGCGGCAAGGACTACGGCGCGTACACCGTGAAGCTGCGCCTCCTCACCCGGCCGGCTGGCCGCTTCCCCGTGCCTCGTACCGTGTTCCTCCCGCCGCCACGCGTCGACTCCGCGGTCTTGAGGCTCGAACGCGTCGAGCGGCCGGAGCCGCCGGCGTTGCTCGAGACGGCAGCCGAGGTGGCTTCGGCCGCGTTCGCCCAGCGTCGCAAGACGCTCCGGAACGCCCTGCTCGCGTCCGGGCGGTGGAGCCGCGAGGACGTCGACGAGGCGCTGGCCTCGGCGGGGATCGAAGGACGGAGACGAGCGGAGACCCTGTCCGTCGACGAGTACGTGTCGCTTGCTCGCCTGATGCGTTGATACTACCGTTTACCTTGCCTTTTGCGGCCGCTCGTCGTATAATGCCCCGAATGTCGGCAGGAAGATCAGGAGCAACACGAAGCCATGGATGTCGTACGCCAGTCTGAGGTCGTCGGGCGCATCCGGAGCGACCTGCAGGGCCTGATGGGCCAGCGGATGCGTCTTCGTGCGAACATGGGCCGCAGCAAGATCGTCGAGCGCGAGGGTGTTCTCGAAGAGACCCATCCGAGCCTGTTCGTCGTCAAGGTGGAGGAGAAGCGCAACCGCACGGCCCGCGTCTCCTACAGCTACGTCGACGTGCTGACGGGAACCGTCGAGCTCACCCACTGCGAGAGCGGGGAGAGCCTGTTCCCCTGGCTGAACTGACGGGGGCGAACACCGGACCACTACGGGCGCGGGGCCTTCTCGGAGGCTCCGCGCCCGTCGCGTCGGAAGGAGCGCGCTTGCTCGTCGCGGCGCCGGCGAAGATCAACCTGTACCTGTCCGTGGGGTGGCAGCGGCCCGACGGATACCACGACGTCGAGACGATCGTGCAGGCGCTCGAGCTGCACGACACGGTGCGGGTCGAACGCGCGTCGTCGCTGCAGGTGACGTGCGAGCCGGACGTCGGCGTGCCCGCGGGGGACAATCTCGCCGCTCGCGCCGCTCGCGCGCTCGGCGACGCCCTCGGCCGCGCCCCCGGCTTCGCCATCGACGTGCGCAAGACCGTGCCCGTGGGCGCCGGGCTCGGAGGCGGCAGCGCCGACGCCGCGGCCGCGCTGGTCGCCCTCGCCCACGCCTGGGGCGTCTCGGCCGAGGATCCCGCGGTGGCGTCTTGCGCCGCTTCGCTCGGCGCCGACGTCCCCTTCTTCCTCGGCGGCGGCTGCGCCCTCTTGCGCGGGCGAGGCGACGAGCTCGTCCGGAGGCTGCCCGTGCCCCGCTTGCACGTGGCCCTCGTGAACCCCGGCGTCCTGATGCCGACCGCCGCAGTCTACGGCGCCCTCGGCGGCTCGGCGGCACCCGCGGGGGGCTCGGCCGAGATCCTCGCCGCGATCGAGAGCGGGGACCCGCGGCGCGTGGCCGGCTCGCTCCATAATGGGATGACCGGAGCCGCCGTCTCCCTGGCCCCCGCGATCGCCGAAGCGCTAGCATGGGTCTCGGAGCGCCCCGGCGTGCTCGGTTCCTGCATGGCGGGCAGCGGCTCCACCGTCTTCGGCGTGTTCCGCGACGCGGCTTCGGCCGAAGCCGCCGCGCTCGCCGCGCGCGGGCGCGGATGGTGGGCGGAGGCGACCCGGACGCGCAATGGAGGAGTCGAGCTGCTGGAGCCGGGCGGCCCGGAGGAGAGCGAGTGAAGGTCGACGCGGTCGTGCTTGCAGGCGGCGACGGGATCGTGATCGACCCCGTGTGCCGCTTCAAGGGGCTGTTGCCGATCGCGGGACGGCCCATGGTCGAGTGGGTGGTGGACGCTCTCCGCGCCGCGGAGACCGTCGCTGAGATCGCGGTCGTCGTCCCGACGGCCGAGGATCTCGGGCCGTGGGTCGACAAGGTCGACAAGCTGGTGGTCTCGGACCACGCGTTCATGGACAACGTGCTCGCCGGCGTGGCCTCTTTTCGCTCGGACCGCTACGTGCTCGTCGCGACCGGGGACCTGCCCGCGCTCGACGGACGTGCCGTCGACAACTTCGTGACCGCCGCTCTCGCGGCGCACGCGGACTTCTCGTATCCGCTCGTGCCGAAGGAGGACATGCTGGCGGCGTTCCCGGGAGGCGAGAGGACGTACTTCAAGCTGAGGTCCGGGTTCTACACGGGCGGGAACGTGGCGCTCGTCGCCCCTCACGCGGCGGAGGCCAACCGCGAGGTCGGGCAGCAGCTCTTCGAGCTGCGGAAGAGCGCTCTGGCGCTCGTCCGGCTCCTCGGGCTCAAGTTCGCCGTCAAGTTCGTGCTCGGCCTGCTCGAAGCGAGGGAGGTCGAGGAGAAGATGAAGCAGCTGATCGGGTGCACTGGTGCCGCGATCCTCGTCCATGAGCCGTCGATCGGCATGGACGTGGACAAGTCCGCCGACGCCGCCCTTGTGGCACGCCTGCTCTCGAAAGACCGTAGCGCCGAAGCCGTCTGACCTGTATGGTTGTGCCACGCCCGGAGATGCGTGTCGGGGAAGGAATCCGGGGGGGTTGCGGCGAAGAAGTCGACAGCCCGCCGATGGGGCGGCGGGCCCGAATGCAGCAAACTGGGGGGAGCCATGGACATCACGAAGGTGACGCTGCGACCTGTCGCCATGAACAAGGTCTGCGCGATCGCCAGCATCGTCCTCGACGACCAGTTCGTCATCCACGATCTGCGCGTAGTCAACGGCGACAAAGGCCTCTTCGTGGCCATGCCCTCCCGGAAGCTCCCGAACGGGGAGTTCCGGGATATCTGCCATCCCATCAACACCGACGCCCGCAACCGCATCCAAGAAGCCGTCCTCGCCCAGTTCGCAGAGGATGGCGGCGTCGAGGCGTTCATGCTGGCGGCCACGCAGGAGCAGGCCGAGTAGGGGGATACCTTCGGTTGCCGCGACCCGTGAAGTCTCCTAGACTTCTTCGGGTATCCTGGGGCGTCGCCAAGCGGTAAGGCAGGGGCCTTTGGAGCCTCCATCCGCAGGTTCGAATCCTGCCGCCCCAGCCATCGCCTACAACCCGGGCACATCAGCCCGTCGCGGCAAAGGAGTGCGAATGAGCGCCGCAGCCCTCGTCCTCGCCGCCGGCGAGGGGACTCGCATGAAGTCGCACCTGCCGAAGGTCGCCCACCGCATCCTCGGCGTCTCCATGGTCGAGCTCGTGGTCGACGCGGTCCGCTCCGCCGGCGTGAACCGCGTCGTGGTAGTGGTGGGCCATCGCGCCGAGGTCGTGCGCGGCCTGCTGCCCGGCGAGACGTGCGTCCTGCAGGAGCAGCAGCTCGGGACCGGCCACGCCGTGATGACCGGGATTCGGGCCCTCGAAGGCCTGACCGGCTCGCTGCTCGTTCTGTCGGGCGACACGCCGCTGCTGACGCCCGACACTCTGCGGCGGCTCATCTCCGCGCGCGAGGAGGCCGGCGCGGCGGTCGCGCTGCTCACCGCGCACGTTCGCGAGCCGGGCGGCTACGGGCGCATCCTGCGGGACGCGGTCGGGGCGGTGACCGGGATCGTGGAGGACCGCGATCTCGCGCCCGAGCAGCGCGACATCGACGAGGTGAACACCGGCACCTACTGCTTCGACGCCGCCGCTCTGGCGGCGCACATACACAAGCTCACGCCGGAGAACGCGCAGCGCGAGTACTACCTGACCGACATGATCGCGCACCTCCGGGCCGGGGGCCTGGGAGTCGTGGCGATGCCCACCGAGGACCCGGGCGAGACGATCGGCGTCAACACGCGGGTCCAGCTGGCCGAAGCGTCGAAGGTGCTGCAGCGGCGGATCAACCGCCGCCACATGCTCGACGGCGTGACCATCACGGATCCGGACCTCGCATGGGTGGCCCCCGGCGTCACCCTCGGCCGAGACGTGGTGCTGGAGCCGATGACGTTCCTGTACGGCTCCACTTCGGTGGGCGACCGGGCCGTGATCGGCCCGAACAGCCGGCTCACCAACACCGAGGTGGGGGCGGGCGCTGTTATCGACTCGGCCGTCTGTGTCTCGGCGCGGGTAGGCGAGGAGGCCACGGTCGGTCCGATGGCGTACCTTCGGCCGGGTGCCGTCCTAGGCCGAGGCGCGAAGGTCGGCACGTACGTTGAGGTGAAGAAGTCCACTGTCGGTGAGGGCTCGAAGGTCCCGCACTTGAGCTACATAGGTGATGCTACAATCGGCGCGCGGGCCAATGTAGGTGCGGGCTCGATCACCTGCAACTTCGACGGTACGCGCAAGCATCCGACGTTCATCGGCGAAGGCGCCTTCATCGGCTCGGACACGATGCTGGTGGCTCCGGTTCGCGTCGGAGAGGACGCCGTGACCGGGGCCGGCAGCGTCATCACCCGTGACGTCCCGGACGGCGCGCTCGGCCTCGAGCGGTCCGAACAGCGCGCAATCGAAGGGTACACGGAACGGAAGAAGCACGCGGCGGACGACGACTGAAGGGGTGCCGGACAGAAATCATGGCAAGCGACGAGAGACGTATGCTGGTCTTCGCCGGGACGCGGAACCTCGAGCTCAGCGAGGGGATCGCGCAGCATCTCGGCATCGAGCTCGGCGCCGCCAAGATCACCTCGTTCGCCAACGGCGAGATATACGTCCGCTACCTCGAGAGCGTTCGCGGCGCCGATGTCTTCGTCGTGCAGTCGATCTGCTGCCCGGTGAACGCGTCGCTCATGGAGATGCTGATCATGATTGACGCCGCCAAGCGCGCGTCCGCGCGGACGATCACGGCGGTGATCAGCCACTACGGCTACGCGCGCCAGGACAAGAAGTCGGCGGCGCGCGAGCCCATAACGGCGAAGCTCGTCGCGGACCTGATCACGACGGCGGGCGCCGATCGCGTCATCACGATGGACCTCCACCAGGGGCAGATCCAGGGCTTCTTCAACCTGCCGGTCAACCACCTCACGGCGCTGCCCATCCTCGAAGCGCACTTCGAGGACCTCGGGCTCGAGAACCTGGTCGTCGTGTCGCCGGACGTGGGGCGGGTGAAGGTCGCGAAGAAGTTCGCGGACATGCTCGACGCCGGGCTGGCCATCATGCACAAAGGCCGCCCAGAACACAACGTCGCCGAGATCACGCACGTGATCGGCGACGTCTCGGGAATGACCTGCATCATCATCGACGACATGATCGACACCGGCGGCTCGATTGCGGAGGGAGCGCGCGCGCTCATCGCGAGCGGCGCCAAGGACGTGTACGTGACCGCGACGCACGGCATCTTCAGCTCGCCGGCGTACGAGAGGATCGACGCCTCGCCGATCGTCGAGGTCGTGGTCACGAACACTCTGCCCGTCCCGGTCGAGCGCCGGGAGGGCAAGATACGCGTGTTGAGCGTGGCGCCGCTCTTCGCGCATGCGATTCGCAACGTCTTCGACAACGAGTCCGTGTCCGAGCTCTTCGACCCGGACTTCCAGCTGTAGCGCGAGCCGTGACGAAAGGGAGCGCACGATGGCCGAGAACATAGAGATCGCCGCCGAGACCAGAGACGTGATCGGCAAGGCGGCGCACCGTCTCGCAGCGTCCGGGAAGCTCCCGGCGGTGCTGTACGGCGCCAGCGTCAAGCCTCAGCCCATCTCCGTCGACCGCCATGACTTCGAGCGCATCCTTGCGGCGCACGGGGACGGCTCGACGCTCGTCCACGTGTCCGTGGGCGGGGCGAAGGCGGTGAACGCGATCATCAAGGAAGTGCAGCATGACCGCGTGCGCGGGACCGTGCAGCACGTCGACTTCTGGGCCGTGAAGATGACGCAGAAGATCGCGGCCACCGTGCCGCTGCACTTCGTGGGCGACTCGGTCGGCGTGAAGGCCGGCGGGGTGCTCACCCACAACTTCATGGAGGTCCACATCGAGGCCTTGCCCGCGGACCTTCCCGACTTCGTCGAGGCCGACGTGTCCGCGCTCGAGGTGGGAGACAGCCTCCGTGTTGGCGACCTGGTGCCGCCGGCGGGAGTGACGATAACCTCTCCGCCCGACGAGATCGTCTGCTCCGTGACCCCGCCGACCGTGGCCCCCGCCGCCGAGGAGGCCGCTCAGGTCGAGGAGCCCGAGGTCGTGGGCGAGACGAAGGAAGAAGAAGAGTAGGCTCATCAGGTGGAGCGACTCGTTGTGGGGCTGGGCAACCCCGGTCCCGAGTACGAGCTCACGCGTCACAACGCGGGCTTCCTCGTCGTCGACCTCCTCGGCGAGAACCTCCGCGCGTCGTACTGGAAGGACGAGGCGGGGGCGAAGGTCGCTTCGGTGCGGCTCGGCGACGACGAGCTGGTGCTCGCGAAGCCGCAGACGTTCATGAACCTGTCGGGCAAGTCGGTGAAGCGGCTCGTGGCCTCCTACGACGTCCCGGTGCCCGAGCTCATCGTCGTGCACGACGACATCGACCTTCCCGCCGGCGTCGTGCGAGCCAAGAAGGGCGGCGGGCACGGCGGCCACAACGGCCTGCGGTCGCTGTCTGAGTCTCTCGGGACCGGTGACTACCTGCGCGTGCGTGTCGGCATCGGACGCCCGCCCGGGCGAATGGACCCCGCGGACTTCGTGCTGGAGCCGGTGCGGGGCGAGGCCGCCCAAGAGCTGCTCGCGACGATGCCCGCCGCGGCGTCATGCGTGATGCACGTCGTCGAGCACGGGATCGACAGCGCGATGCGCGAGTACAACCGCGACGCGTAGCCTCGACTACGGCCTCACGTAGGGGTAGGGGTCGACGGGAGTCCCGCTGTTCACGCGCCGGTACATGTCCGGGTTGTCGTTATCCGCGTTCACGAACAGCTGGAAGTGCAGGTGCGCCGCGCCGCCGGCGGATCCCACGTCCCCGACGTGCTGGCCCATCTTCACCTGCTGCCCCATCTTCACGTCTATCCGGCTCAGGTGCGCGTAGTAGGTCGTCATCCCCCCGCCGTGGTCGATCATCACCAGCGCGCCGTACGAGGTGAGGTAACGCGCCCAGATCACCTTGCCGGGCGCGGCCGCCACGACCGAAGCCCCGTACGGCGCGTGGATGTCGATCCCCTTGTGCATCCTGCCCCAGCGCATGCCGAAGCCCGACCCGACCGTGCAGTTCCCGGGAACCGGCCACGTCGGCCGAGTCATCCGGTACCGCGTCGAGCTGGTCTCGAGCGGGTTCTCGGCGCGAAGCTCGATCTCGTCGACGCCGGAAGGCAGCGTGAGCGCGACCGGCAGCGCGACCGGAGGGACGAGCGCGCTCGTCCACACCGCCTTCCCGTTCACCAGCGTCGTCAGCCTCTCAGCGCCCACCCCGACGAACACCGGGAGGGTCACACACTTCGGGTAGAGGCCGGCGTGCACCGGCGTCATCGAGCGCGGCGCCGGGGGCGTTCCCCATGCCGAGACGACCGCGACGGGCGAGGAGACGAGCCCGCGGCGCGAGCGCAGCACCAGGCGCAGCCGATGTGTTCCGGGTGCGAGCGTGACCGCCGAGAACGTCGCGGGGGCCGAGGGTGCGAGCATCATCGAGCGCACGAGCGTGCCGTCCTGGAACAGCAGGCCGACGCCCGGCGGATCGGTCGCGCTCACCTCTACGGGGACATCCGTCACCAGCGGCGTCTGCGCGGGAACGCGCAACGCGAGCGCGCCGGCGGGAGCGGGCGCGAGCAGCGTCGTCAGCAGCACCGACGCGAGCGCTGCGGCGCACAGCCGCGCCGGCGCGAGGAATCTGAGCCTGCCGGGGAGCAGGCGTGAGGACTTCGCCGGCATGAGGGAGACTCTACCACAGCTCCCCGGCGGCGGCTTACAGGTAGCTCGTCGGGTTCCTGGCCTCGCCGTTGACGCGCACCTCGAAATGAAGGTGCGGCCCGGTCGAGAGGCCGGTGCTCCCCACCTCGCCGATCTTCTGGCCCTTGCGCACGCGCGCGCCCTCGGACACCACGATCCTGCTCTGGTGCGCGTAGACGGTGACGAGCCCGTCCCCGTGGTCGATCATCACGCAGTTGCCGTATCCGCCGCGATCGCCGGCGAAGATGACCGTCCCGTCACCCGCGGCGACGATCCGTGCGCCCTTCGGAGCCCTGATATCGATGCCGGCGTGGAACTTCCTCGTGCCGAGGACGGGGTGGATTCGCCAGCCGTACGGCGAGGTGATCGTCTCGTACCCCGGCGTGGGCCAGGTCAGCGAGCCGGCATACTTGCCACGCCCGTGG
>JAJZPX010000057.1 GCA_021811025.1 Actinomycetes bacterium | reverse complement strand
ACCTGCGCAAACTGGCGATGGCTCTGACAGGGACGACCGGGAGTCAGCATCTTGCACTGACTTTGTCAATCAACCAGGGCAGGGAGCGTACTGGAGGTAGGGAGCCGGCGGCCGGACGAGCACCCCGTCGACGTCGAGCGCATCGAAGCCGATCCATGCGTGCGTCCCGCACAGGCCGGTCCACTCGATCGTCAACGTGTGCTCGCCGAAGGGCAGCCCCGAACACGTCCACACGTTCGATCCGCTCGTGGGCGAGCGGAGGTCGACGAGCTCGGCCGAGCCGTCCACGACGACCCGCGCGACGCCGAACGCGGGACCTGTGGGCGAGATCCACGACGCCCTCGTGCCGACGAACGCCGCCTGGATCCGCGCCCCGCGCTTGTTCGTCCGGATGCAGGATCCGCCCGAGTACTCCTCGCCGAGGATCGTCGACCACCGCCTGATCCGGACGATCAGCGGGTCGTTCTGCTCGTACCTCGCCAGAACGCTGAAGGTCACCGAGTGTTCGGGCTCGCCGTTGCCGGCCGCGTCCGTCGAACGGTACCGCAGGGTGTGCGTGCCGAGCCCCGCGCTCACCGCGGTCCCCGTCGTCCACTCGGAGCCGTCGAGGCTGAACGCCGTCGCCGCCACGCCGGACAGCGGATCGGCGGCCGACAGGTGCACGACGGCGCTGTCCCGGTACGTTTCGAGCGCGTCGTCGCTCGTCTCGGGCGGCGTCAGGTCGACGAGGTACGGCCCGCGCCGGACCACGTCCCCGAGGTTGCCGGCGGCGTCCTTCGCCCGAACGGCGACGTACCAGGCGCCCTCGGGCAGCTCGCTGGCGAGCGACGAGGCGAGCGGCGAGATCGTGACGGACCCGTCCGGGACCGCTGCCGGCGAGGAAGACCACACTGCCGAGAAGCCCGCGAGCCCGCTGTCGGCGTCCCCCGCGCCGGACAGCCCTACGACGACCGCGCCCGTGTCCTCCCACGCTCCCGCCGCGTGCGTGACGTCCGAGATGACCGGCCCGTACGGGATGACCGGGTCGACGAGCAGCGAGCACGTCTTCGTCTCCTCGACGCCGCTGCGATCGTCGCCTGAGCGGTACGACAGCACGCGGGCTCCGGTCGGAGCGGAGAAGGGACCGGAGTAGAGCGTCATCGGGCCGTCGTCCCACGCGTAGTACGTGGGCACCGGCCGGTCCGCGGCGAGCGTTATCAGCGGCGAGCCGCGGTACCAGCCGTTCTCGCCATCCGGCGATGCGGGGAGGATCTCCAGCGTCGTCACCGGCGGCTGCGGCGGCGCCGTGGACACGGTGAACGCGTAGACGGCTGGCGACCCGAGCGCCGCGCTCGTGCCGGCGGCTCCCTGGTCCGAGCTGGATGCCACCGCCATCGCCTGGTCCATCTCCGCGACCTCCAGGCTGTGCGCGCCCTCCGCAAGGGGGCCGAGCGAGGCGATCTCCCACCTCACCGACGAGGTGCCCCCGCGCTCCACGATCGCCGCGCGCCGCCACACCGTCTCGCCGTCCAGGCGGTAGAAGACGGCGACGACGGCCGAACCGTACGGCGAGCGCAGGCTGGCGGCCAAGCCGCCGATCGAGGGCGAGAGCGAAGCGGTCGTGTCCCCGGACATCGGATCGATCGTGACCGTCACCGGGCTGCTGCCGCTCGTGGCGGGGTCGATGACGCTGACGCTGTTCGAGCCCCAGTTGCCGACGAAGGTCTTGTGCACCGCGAGACCCTCGTCGACCGCCAGGGCGTAGGGACGCGTCCCGACGGGGACGGTCACCGCGGACAGCGCCGCGTCGATGACCGTCACCGAGCCCGCGCCGTAGCAGCTCACGAACGCCTTGCCCGCGCTCTCGTCGATGGCGACGGCGTAGGGCTGAGCCCCGGTGGGGACGGTCGCGACAACCGAGAGCGTGTCGGCGTCGATGACCGACACGCTGTTGCCGTAGTAGTTCGCGACGAACGCACGCCTGCGCGCGGCGTCCACGCCGATGCCGATCGGGTTGTCTCCGACAACGACCGTCGCCGTGGCGTGGTCGCTGTCGTCGATCACCGTGACGGTGTCGCTCGTAGGGCTCGACACGTAGGCGAAGCCGCGATCGGGGTCGACCGCGACCACCTTCGGCGCGGCCCCCACCGGGACCGACGCGACCACCAAGTCGGTGTCGCCGTCGATGACCGTGACGTCGTTGCTGTAGCGGTTCGCGACGAAGACCCGCCGCCGCGAGGCGGAGGCGAACACAGCCAGCGCCCTCGGCGCGTCACCCACAGGGATGTTGCTCACGATCGCGTTCGCGGAGCAGTCGATCACGGACACCGTGTCGATGCCGTACACGGCAGCGTAGACCTTCGGCACGGCCCCGGACGGGTCGAGCGCGAGCGCCCGGACGCCGCTCGCGTGCGAGGGCGGCGCGGCGATGGTGCCCACCACGCTGAAGTCCGACCCGTCGATCGCCGAGACGAAGTTCGACCAGAAGTTGCCGACGTACGTCCTGCCGTTCAGCGCGTCCGTGACAACCGAGATGGGGACTGCGATCGATCCCCCCGTCGGCATCCGCACCGTCGCATCAACCGCATCCGACACTCCGTCGATGACGGACACGCTGTCGCCGTAGTAGTTCGCGACGAAGGCGTGGTGCGTCACCGGGTCCACGGATATCGCCGCCGGATTCGCCCCGACGGGCACCGTGGCGACGACGCTGTCCGCGGAGAAGGCAACGGCCGGCGCGAGCAGCACCAGCGGGACGAGCACCGCGAGGAGATGCCGGCGGAGGCCCCCGTGAACACTCGACGTGATCCTCATAAGGATCACCCCCTTTGCCTGAACCTATTCCCGAGAACGTGGGAAATCAAGGCAGAGGGTACGCTACCGTGACGAGACGCACGGACCGGAGCACGACCGCAGCGCGATCACTCCGGGAAGTCGGTGAGCTCGACGGGGTGCCCGCCGAGCGGCCCCGCGGGCGGGTACGCGCGCGGCAGGGGCGATCTCTCGTAGACGCGTTCCAGGAACGCGCCGAGCTCCATCGGGCCGAGGTCACCCTGGGAACGCTCGCGCACGCCGACCGTGCCGTCCGAGGCCTCCTTGTCGCCCACCACGAGCATGTACGGCACCTTGGCCGCCTGGGCCTTCGCGATCTTCGCGCGCATCGGCTCGTTGGCGTCATCGACCTCCACGCGCACGCCGAACGACGCGAGCTTGCCCGCGACCTCGCGCGCGTAGCCGTTGTGCCTCTCGGCGATCGGCACGAGCACGGCCTGCACCGGCGCGAGCCACGTCGGGAACGCGCCGGCGTAGTGCTCGATGAGAATGCCGAAGAACCGCTCCATGCTCCCGAGGATCGTGCGGTGGAGCATGACCGGCTGGGCCTCGGTGTTCTCGGCCGTGCGGTACGTCATCTCGAACCGCTGCGGGTTCTGGAAGTCGACCTGGATGGTGGCGCACTGCCACGTCCGCCCGATCGCGTCCTTGAGCTTGATGTCGATCTTCGGCCCGTAGAACGCACCGTCGCCGGGGTTGACCTCGTACGGCAGCCCGCGCTCGTCGAGCGCCTGGAACAGGTTCGCGGTCGCGATCTCCCACTGCTCGTCCGTCCCCATCGACTTCTCCGGCCGAGTGGAGACCTCGGCCGTGTACTCGAAGCCGAACGTGCCCATCGCCCAGTCGACGATGTCGAGCATCGCCTGCACCTCGGGCACGACCTGCTCCGGCGTGCAGAAGATGTGCGCGTCGTCCTGCGTGAAGCCGCGGGCGCGCATCAGGCCGTGCACGACCCCCGAGAGCTCATGACGGTAGACCGTGCCGAACTCGAACCAGCGCAGCGGGAGGTCCCGATACGAGCGGACGGCCGACTTGTACACGAAGATGTGGCCGGGGCAGTTCATCGGCTTGATGCCGTACTCCGTGACCCGGCCCTCACCCTCGTCGATGGTGAAGAAGTACATGTTCTCGCGGTAGTTGTCGTAGTGGCCGGAGATCCTCCAGGTGTCGGCTTTGTATATGTGAGGGGTGATGAGCTCCTCGTAGCCGCGGCGGTACAGCTCCGCTCGCTCCCACTCCTGCAGCAGCCGCAGCACGCGCGCGCCCTTCTGGTGGTACAGCGGCAGCGCCGCGCCCGCCGCCTCGTTGAAGCTGAAGAGGTCGAGCTCGCGCCCGAGCTTACGATGGTCGCGCTTCTCGGCCTCCTCGAGGCGCGTGAGGTAGGCGTCGAGGTCCTTCTGCGACCACCACGCGGTCCCGTAGATGCGCTGCAGCATCGGCCGGCTGCTGTCCCCGCGCCAGTAGGCGCCGGCGACCTTCATGAGCGCGAAAGCCCGGAGGCGGCCGGTGTCGGGAATGTGCGGTCCTCGGCAGAGGTCCGTGAATCCGCCCTGGGTGTAGATCGAGATCGCCTCGGCTGGAGGCAGCTCGGAGATCAGCTCCTGCTTGTACGGCTGGCCCTCGAAAGCGTCGAGGGCCTCGAGCCGGTCCAGCTCGCCTCGCCGGAACGGCAGCTCCTCGGCGGCGATCTCGCGCATCCGCGTCTCGATAGCCGTGAGGTCCTCCGGCGTGAACGGGCGCTCGACGTCGAAGTCGTAGTAGAAGCCGTCCTCGACCGCCGGGCCGATCGCGAAGCGGGCGGTCGGGAAGAGGTCCTTCACGGCCTCGGCCATGACGTGCGCGGCCGAGTGGCGCAACACGTCGAGCGAGACGGGCGAGGACTCGGTCAGGATCTCCACGGCCTGCCCGTCGCGGACCGGCGCGTCGAGATCGACGAGGGCGCCTTCCACCCTGCCGACGACCGCGGCGGCCGCGAGCCGGGGACCGATCGAGGACGCGACGTCGCGGACGGTGGACCCCTCGGGCACCACCTTGGTGCTGCCGTCGGGCAGCTTCACCTGGATGTCGGGCACAGGTGCTCCGTTCGGCTAGTGAGTGCAGCACCGAGGGCGGCACTGCGCGCGGCCGGCAATGCGTGACGAGCGAGCGTGCTGAACGCAGGTACGTGAGCGAGGAAGAACGATGTCAGTCGCGATGCAGGGCCGTCCGAATGCGTGCGAACCAGTCGAACGGAGCACCTTCACTCCTGCTTGGTCTTGCAGTAGGGGCAGACGGTCCAGTTCATCTTGAGCGCGCGTCCGCACTCGATGCACGGCTTCTTCAGCTTCTTCATGCAGTACGGGCAGATCAGGAAGTCCGGCTCGACCGGCTTCAGGCAAGAGGCGCACACACCGCCCGTCGTCTGCAGCGCGACCTCCTTGGCGCGGATCTCGAGCTCGCGTTCGCGGGCGTCCTCGACGTACTCCGGCGGCCGCACCACCATGTAGACGAGCCATCCCGGCAGCGGCATCAGCGGGAAGAAGAACAGCACGACGAGCGCCCAGAACCAGGGCATCGCCCCCCGCCTGTTGGCGTCGCGCCAAGTCCAGAAGACCGTCGCCACCCAGAACACGGCGAGGAAGAGCAGCGAGAGCTGCCGCGCCAGGATGAACGTCGGGCTCGTGACTATCGGCTTGAGGATGTCGCCCATCTCATCTCCTTCACGCCCTCCGCGGGGCGGCGTGCGGGTCGACCGCGTCGGACTAACGGGATTCTATCAGAAGGGACTGCGCGAGCAGGTGCAGCTTCTATACCCCTCGCGCGGACGGCGAGAGCCGGCCGGACGCCGTTCGAAGGCAGGAGGCGCCCGCCCGCGCCGCCGTCAGCGGCCGCGGCCGGCGCGGGCCTGGACGAGCCCGAAGGAGACGGTGCACGAGCACTCGTCGCCCTGCGTGCGGTCATCGGCCGAGCGGGGGACCGACAGCGAGATCCGCCACGTGCCGGTATCGGGCAGCAGGCAGCTGTACGGCAGCAGCCGCACCGGCGCCGAGAAGTCCCGCGAGCCGGCCGCGAGCTCGCGCAAGCTGCCCGAGGCGACGAGGTAGGTGGCCGAGGGACGCAGCGAAGACGTGTAGCTGATGGCTATCCCGATGGCCGCGCTGAGATCGCCCGCATCGGAAGTCGGCTCCAGAACACGCTCGGCGGGCGTCCAGGGGCCTCCCGAGTCAACGAGGTCCTCGATCGATATGCTCGGCGTCCCCGCCGAGCGCCCGTTGTTCCGTACGTAAGCCACCATGCTCGCGGAGCTTCCTGGGGCCATATTCCTCGCGATCTCGGTGATCTCGTCGGTCAGCGGGGGCGGAGGGTGTTCGGCGTCGTACCACACGGCGGCAGGGGTGGTGGTCTCGGCGACGACGAGCGCGCCGCGCGGGAACGTCCCGCAGCCGTACGTGCCCGGCGCACGGTATGCGGCGAGGATCGCGGGCAGGAGCACCAGCGACAGACACACGCCCGCGAGGCGCAGGCGCGGCCGGCGCAGAAGACGCGCCCGCCCGCCTCCGGCACCCGTCGTCGACGCACGCGACATCGCGTCACCGCCCGTCGGAGCCGACGCTCGTCCGGCCCACGCGCCTGCGCGGGGCGCGCCGTCGAGGCTTGCGCGGCGGCTGCGTCCTCGACGGGCCGGGCGCGCAGCTCGAAGTGACGAAGGTGACTCTCGCGGTCACCGAGTCGGACAAGGACGCATACGTGGCCGCGTGCAGCCGCGCGCACAGGAAGAACAGCAGCGCGCACGTCGACGCGCACAGCGCCGCAGTCGTGAGGATCCTCCTCACCGCGTCTCCTCCGCCGACCGTGCCTGCCCGCTCGTCCGATACTGCTTCACGATCGAGGAGACCTCGATCGCCGCGATCAGCAGCGCCGGGACCACCACGAGGGACAGGAACCCGGTCCCGCTCCTGGCGAAGAGGCTGGCGTAACCCAGGTAAGGGACGGCGAAGGCGGCCTTGCCGATCACGTCGCGGGCGGGGACCGGCAACCGGTCGGGAGTGGCGTTCGCGTCGCCCTTCGTGCGGAAGACGCGCTCCCGCCCGCTCCCTTCGGCCGAGATCACACGGTGCGTCACGAGCCTGCCGCCCGGAGACGACGAGTCGCCGGGTGCTACGAAGGTTATGGCGTCCCCGGCCTCGAGGACGGACGGCGGCGTCTTCTTGATGACAAGGACGCTACCGACGGGATACGCCGGCTCCATGCTGCCGCTCAACACGATCACCGGCGCGAAACCGGCGACGAACGAGGGCCTGCCGGTGCTCGCCATTCCTCTTGAAGCGATGAACGCGGCGCAAACGAGCAGGACCAGACAGCACGACACGACGAAGAAGAGCGCTCGTCCGACGAATCTCATCGCTCTCGCCATGGGCCAGCCGCCTTTCGTTCGTCGCGGCCGGGGGCACGTTCGCGCCCCCGGCCGCCGTACCGCTATTGCTGGAGCGTGAACGTGAAGTCCGCAGTGACGCTGTTCCCCTGGAACTCGTTGCCGGCCTCCGGCCTGAACCTGAAGCTCAGGGTCAGCGATCCGGCGGTGTCCGGCGCAGGCAGATTCGTCACGGCATTCTCCTCGAGGTCGTGCAGGGTCACGTACCCCTTGCCCCCGTCCGGGATGTGTATCGGGTCGGACTGGTCGGTGAGATCGTGGAACGAGTCGTTCTCGTAGTCCGCCTGAGTGATCTCGATGTACCGGTCCATGTCGGGCTCCGTGACCGCGTTCGACACCGAGATGTCGAGCGTCCGTCCGAACACCGTTCCCGCGTTCTTGAACTCGATGTAGTTCCCGCCGAGGTCCTGCCCCGGATACATGTTCTCAGCGTGCCACACGGCGGTGACGGGCCCGTCGACGAACGCGATGCCCTGGCCGGGCGCGCGTTCCTTCAGGTCAAGCCTGCCGGTGGCGAAGCTGTTGCCGCCGGCCGTCACGGTGTCTGTCCAGGTAGCCCAGGTCAGACCCGCGAGGGTCAGCAACGCGGAGACGAGGAGGACGATCCTCGCTGCGAGCTTCGTCTTCCTTTCCATGGGCATCACCCTACTCAGCACTGGTCCCGTTCAGGTACGCAACGGGCCGCTACTGCTCGAGGGTGAACGCCATGGTGCCGGTCTCGGTCTTGCCCTGCGTGTCGTTGCCGGCGCTCGAGGGCAGCTCGATCGAGATCGTCACGTTCTTCACGACGCCCGACGCGAGGGAGCCCATGTCCAGCGTCAGCCCGTAGCCGGCGATCGACGACAGCGGGGTGTCGACGGGCGGATTGCCCGAGACGCCGAGCTGCTCCACGCCGTCGACCTTCACCGAGTGCACGACGAGCGCGTCGGTCAGGTCGCCGGTGAAGGCGCCGTCCAGCTTGAGGGAACCGGCGTCGATGCTGCCGGTGTTCCTGCAGTCGAAGCTGTAGTCCGCGATGTCCCCCGGCTTCTGGTTCGTGAAGGTGATAGCAGCGACGGAGTCGTGGCCGCCGTTCACCGTCAGGCCCAGCGTCCCGGTGGAGAACGTGTTGTCGTTCGCTTCCACCGAGTCGCTCCACATCGCATACGTGCCGAGGCCGATCAGGCCGAGGGCCACGACGACGGCCAACAGGCTGAGAACGAGTTTCCTGCTCATCGAATGAGACCTCCTTGGACGATTGACGAAGATGACGCCCCGCGGGCGTCGACGGGCCGGATGAAGACGCCTGCGCTCACCCCCCTCCTGCCGCCCGGACGACCGCGCGGCGATGACTCACGCGCCTGACTCGGATGACTGCTCGGTCCCGCCGCAGGACGGAGCCGCGCGGACGAGATCGCGGATCGTCTCGACGAGCCGGGAGTCGACGTCTGACTTGGAGACGAACGCCGCCGACGCCTCGGCCGCGCGCCGGCGGTTCTCCTCGGAGCGGTGCGCCGTGAGCACGACAACACGCGAGCGCGGCGCGATCTCACGGATGCGCCGCGCCGCCTCGAAGCCGTCGAGGCGGGGCATGACGGCGTCCATCAGGACCACGTCGGGGCGGCTGGCCTTGGAGAACCGCACGGCCTGCTCGCCGTCCTCAGCGCTGCCGACCAGCTGCATGTCCGGCTGCGCCGCGATGAAGCGGCCGAGGAGATGGCGGTACTCGGCATTGTCGTCCGCTATGAGGACCCGCACCCGCTGCATCCTGCCGCCCAGGGACGAAGGATCGAGCCGTGCGGATGATGATGGCTGTCGCGACCCGTTCGCCGCTTCAGCACTCGGGATGGGGTGAGCGACCCAACAGAGCGGTTCCGACCTGATCGAAGGGTCAGGTCAGGTTGCGAGACCGCGGCGGTGAGCTGCGCAAATGGCTTCGCTGCGGTTCTTGAAGCCCAGCTTGCGCAGAAGATTGTGCACGTGGAACTTGACCGTGTGCTCGGAGATGAAGAGGGTCCGCGCTATCTCGGCGTTGCTGTCTCCCTGCGCCAGCAGCCGCCACACCTCCCGCTCGCGCGCGGTGAGCTCGGGCCGGCCGGGGCGTCTCTGACGCGTGATGAGCGAGACGAGACGCGCGGCGGCCTCCGGCGAAAGCGGCACCTGCCCCTTGCCGACGCTCCGTACCGCCTCGATCAGGTCCCTCGGCTCGGCCGACTTCGTCAGATAGCCGCTCGCCCCGGCGTCCATCGCCATCCTCACGAACCGCTCCTCGGTATGGAAGGACAGCATGATGACCGCGCACCTCACCGCGGACTTGAGCTTGGCCAGCAGCGTGATCCCGTCCTCGTCGGGCAGAGTGATGTCGAGCAGGACGACGTCGGGCCGCTTGCTCGCCACGACCTCGAGGGCGCGCCGGCCGGTCGATGCCTCCCCCACGACGTCGATGTCGGCCGCCTTGCCGAGCACGTTGCGAATCCCCGTCCGCATCAGCGGATGGTCCTCCACGAGCACGACACGCACGTCGCCGCTCATGCGCCTCTCCACAGCGGGATCGACAACGTGACGGCGGTTCCCCGCCCGGGCACGCTCCGCACCGCGCACTCGCCGCCCAGCAGCCGCGCGCGCTCCCTCATCCCTGTCAGCCCGTAACGCTGCCTCACCCCGTCGGCCGGCGGGTCCTCGGTCCGGAACCCGTCGCCGTCGTCCGAGATCGTGCAACGCAGGACCTCGCCGTCGGTGGCGACGGCGATGCGGATCGAGGTGGCGTGCGCGTGA
>JAJZPX010000056.1 GCA_021811025.1 Actinomycetes bacterium | reverse complement strand
GGGGACCCAGAAGGGCATCACCGCGCTGCAGATGGACAACAAGGCCAAGGGCCTCTCGCACGAGATCCTCGCCCAGGCGCTGCGGCAGGCGAAGGAGGGGCGCGCGTTCATCCTCGGCAAGATGCTTGAGGCGATCGCCACTCCTCGCGAGGAGCTCTCCGAGTTCGCGCCGCGGGTCATCACCATCAGGATCCCGACCGACAAGATCCGTGACATCATCGGCCCCGGCGGCAAGGTCATCCGCGGCATCATCGAGGAGACCGGCGCCGAGATCGACGTCAACGACGACGGCACCGTCTACATCGCGTCGCGCGACCAGGGCGGCGAGGCCGCGGCCCAGCGCATCAAGCTCATCATCAAGGAGCCCGAGATCGGCGAGCGCTACACAGGCCGCGTGGTCTCGATCCAGCCGTTCGGCGCGTTCATCGAGCTCATCCCCGGCAAGGACGGCCTGCTGCACATCTCTCGCGTGGCGAAGGGCCGCGTCGAGAAGGTGGAGGACGTGCTGAACGTCGGCGACGAGGTGGAGGTCGAGGTCATCGACATCGACGACCGCGGCAAGGTCAGCCTGGACCGCATCGACAAGCCCGAGGCGCCGAAGCGCGAGGGCGCGCCGGCCGGAGCGGGCGGCGAGCGTCCGCGCGGCGAGCGCCGCGAGGGCGGGCACGGCGGCGGCGGCGGCAGGGATCGCGGGCCGCGCCGGCACCACTGACACTCAAGGAGGACGTCGTGTTCTACGACAAGACCGTCCTTCCGAACGGGATGGCCGTCATCACCGAGCGCATGGACACCGTGCGCTCGGTTGCCATCGGTATCTGGGTAGCCGTCGGGAGCCGCGACGAGGACTTCGCGGACGCCGGGATGTCGCACTTCCTCGAGCACATGATGTTCAAGGGGACCCCCACTCGCTCGGCCGCCGACATCTCGCAGGAGTTCGACCGGCTGGGTGCCGAGCTCAACGCGTTCACCAGCAAGGAGTACACCTGCTACTATGCGCGTGTGCTCGACCAGCACGTCCCGACCGCGATAGAGATCCTGTCCGACATGGTGGTGTCGTCGACGCTGGAGCCCGACGCGATCGTCTCCGAGCGCGGGGTCGTGCTCGAGGAGATAGCGCGCACGGAGGACGCTCCCGACGACCGCGTCCACGAGCTGTTCGCGCAGACGCTCTGGCCCGAGCATCCCCTCGGCCGGCCGGTGCTGGGGCAGCGCTCCACCGTCGGCGCCTTCGACCGCAACCAGAGCATGGCGTTCAAGACCGGCCACTACTCGACCGGGTCCACGGTCGTGGCCGCTGCCGGCGACGTCGACCACAAGGCGCTCGTCGAGCTCGTGAAACAGCATCTGACGCTGCCCGAGGGCGAGGGCAGCAGGCGCGTCCACGCCGAGCCCGAGACCGAGTCGCGCCTCGAGGTGCTGCGCAAGGACACGGAGCAGGCGCACATCTGCTGGGGCGTGCAGGGCCTCGAGGCGTGCTCGGACGACCGCTTCGCGCTGTCCGTCCTGGACTCCACGCTCGGCGGGGGAATGAGCTCCCGGCTCTTCCAGGAGATCCGCGAGAAGAAGGGGCTGGCGTACGCCGTGTACAGCTACCACAGCCTCTACCAGGACACCGGCGGGTACACGGTCTACGCGGGCACGCGGCCCGGCAACATGGAGGAGGTCGTGCGGCTCGTTCAGGCCGAGGTCGAGAAGGTGAAGCAGGACGGCATCACGGCCGAGGAGCTCGACCGGGCGAAGGAGTCCATGAAGGGCTCGCTGGTGCTCGGTCTCGAGAGCACGAGGAACCGCATGACGCGGCTCGGCAAAGCGCACGTCACGGGGGCGCCGATCCTCTCCCTCGACGAGCTCGTCGAGCGCGTGGAGGCCGTCACCGGCGACCAGGTCACCGAGCTCGCGCGGCAGCTGTTCGGAGGCGCGCAGGCGCTCGCGATCATCGGGCCGTTCGACGTCGCGCACGTCGAGCACCTGCTTGATTAGAAGGAGGGGGAGATGATCCGGGTTGCCGTCACGGGTGCAGCCGGACGCGTAGGCATGGAGGTGTTGCGGACGGTCGGCGCCGAGGACGACATGGAGGTCGTGGCGGCGATCGACCCGCGCGCGGCGGGCGCCAAGTTCGTCGACTCCCACGGCGACCAGGTCCCGTACATGCCGGACCTCGCCGCCGCCCTCGCCGAGACCAGGCCCGAGGTGCTCGTGGACTTCACGCACCCCACCCAGGTCGAGGGCAACGTGAGGACCGCGCTCGCCGCGGGACTCGACTGCGTGGTAGGCACGACGGGCGTGACCCTCGAGCGCTACCGCGAGCTCGCGGAAGCGGCTCCTCCCGGGACCGCGCTCTTCGTGGCGCCGAACTTCGCGATAGGCGCAGTGCTGATGATGAAGTTCGCGAAGGAGGCCGCACGGTACATGCCCACTGCTGAGGTCGTCGAGCTGCATCACGACAAGAAGGCCGACGCTCCCTCGGGGACCGCCATGCGGACCGCGCAGCTCATCGCCGAGTCGCGCTCGGCGGCCCCGACCGTGCCGGGCAAGGACACGGAGGTCGCGGGCGGTGCGCGCGGTGCGTTCGTCGAGGGCGTCCCGGTCCACTCGGTGAGGCTGCCGGGCCTGGTGGCGCACCAGGAGGTCCTCTTCGGGGGCCAGGGCCAGACGCTCTCGATCCGCCACGACTCGATCGACCGCTCCAGCTTCATGCCGGGCGTGCTGCTCGCCGTGCGCAAGGTCGGCGCGCTGTCGGGGCTCGTCGTGGGCCTCGAGAACCTCCTCGAGGACTAGCGCCCGGTGCGAGCCGTCATCGTCCAGAAGTACGGCGGGACCTCCGTGGCCGACGCCGAGGGACGTGCTGCGGTCGTCGCCCGAGTCACGAGCGCTCGCGAGGCGGGGAGCGACGTCGTGGTCGTGGTCTCCGCGATGGGCCGCAGAGGGAGCCCGTACGCCACCGACACGCTGCTCTCCCTGCTCCCCGACGGCCGCGCCGACGTCCGCGAGCGAGACATGCTCGCGGCGTGCGGTGAGGTCCTCACCGCCGTCGTCCTCGCACACGAGCTGAGGGCGGCAGGCACGCACGCCGCGGCGCTCACGGGGGCGGACGCCGGCATCGTCACGGACGCCTCGTTCGGCGAGGCGCGCATCGTCTCGCTCCACCCCGAGGCGTTGAGGGCGGCTCTCGACGCCGGCCTGACGCCGGTCGTGGCCGGCTTCCAGGGGCGGACGGCGGACGGCCACACGACCACCCTCGGGCGGGGCGGCTCGGACACCACCGCCTGCGCGCTCGGAGTGGCGCTCGAAGCGTCCGCCGTCGAGATCTACACGGACGTCGACGGAGTCATGACGGCCGACCCGCGCGAGTGCCCGCAGGCGCGGGTGCTCGACCGTGCGGCGTACGAGGAGCTCTTCCAGATGGCGCACGCGGGCGCCAGGGTCGTGCACGCGCCGGCCGCGGAGCTCGCCATGCACGGCGGGGTGCCGTTGCGCGTGCGCAACACGTTCTCGGACGCGCCGGGGACTCTGGTCTCGGACGTCGCGCCCGCCTCCGGCGTGGCGACCGCGGTCAGCCACGTCGACGGCGTCGCCCAGCTGCGCGTCGCGCTGCCCGAGGCGCGCGGCGCCGACGACCTCGGCCACATGGAGGCCCAGACGCGCGTGTACCGCCGCCTCGGGAGAGCGGGCATCAGCCTCGACATGTTCACCCCGTGCTGCGACCGCCTTGTGTTCACGGTGGCCGAGGAATCACTGCCGGCGGTCATGAGAGTGCTCGACGACCTCTCGCTGCCCTACGACGTGACGACGGCCCTCGCGAAGGTCACGCTCGTGGGCGCGGGAATGCGGGGGGTCCCCGGGGTGATGGCGCGCGTAGCCGAGGCGCTGTGCGAGGCGCGGGTCCCGATCCTGCAGACGGCGGACTCGTACACGACCATCTCGGTCCTGGTATGGCAGAATATGCGGAAAACCGCCGTGGGCGCGCTGCACGACGCGTTCGGCCTCGGCGCCTGACAGCGGCACATCCCTAGTGACTCCGGGGGCGATATCGATGGCTACACCCAGGTTCGGCAGGCTCGTCACCGCGATGGTGACCCCGTTCGACGCCGACGGGGGGCTGGACCTCGCGCGCGCCCAGGGACTGGCGTCGCGTTTGCTTGATGAGGGCAGCGAGGCGCTCGTGGTCTGCGGCACGACCGGGGAGTCCCCGACCGTGCCGTACGACCAGAAGATCGAGCTGTTCAGGGCGGTGATCGAGGCGGTCGGCGACCGCGCTCCGATCATCGCCAACGCCGGGGACAACGCGACGCAGGACTCGGTCGAGTTCGCAAGGCGCGTCGTGAAGCTGGGCGTGACGGCGATCATGCTCGTCGTGCCGTACTACAACAAGCCGCCGCAGGAGGGGCTGTACAGGCACTTCAGGACGATCGCCGAGTCGGTGGACGTGCCGGTGGTGCTGTACAACATCCCCGGGCGGTGCGTCGTGAACATGGAGCCGGCCACGACGCTCCGGCTGGCGCGAGACGTCGAGAACATCGTCGCGGTCAAGGAGGCTTCAGGGAGCCTGCCTCAGATCGCCGCGATCGTCGACGGGGCGCCGGAGGGCTTCGAGGTCCTGTCGGGCAACGACGAGGACACGCTGCCGATGATGGGGCTCGGCGCGACGGGCGTGATCTCAGTCGCCTCGCACGTGGCCGGGAAGCGGCTCGCGGAGATGGTGCACGCGCAGGCGAACGGGGACCACACGCGAGCGCTGAAGCTGCACCTGGAGATGCTGCCCCTGTTCAAGGCGCTGTTCATCGCGAGCAACCCGATCATGGTCAAGGACGCGCTCGCGAAGGTCGGGTTCCCGGTAGGCTCGGTGCGGCTGCCGCTCGTGCCGCCGACCGAGGCGCAGTCCGCGGAGCTCGCGCGCGTGCTCGGGCACCTCGGCATCGCATAGGAGAAGGAACGCGCCGGCCTTTCGGGCCGACGCCTGCAAGTGAAGAGGGTTCGCGCCGGCGCTTCGCCCGGCACGAACCGGGCGCGGCATCCGGCAGACTCGCTTCGCGAGCAACTGATGCCGCCCACTACCGACCACAAGGAGGATCGGCCGAAGAGAGCTATGGCGAGGAAGAAGACACGCCTGCGCGTCATCCCGCTCGGCGGGCTCGACGAGGTAGGCAAGAACATGACGGTCATGGAGTACGGGAACGACATGATCGTGATAGACGCGGGGCTCATGTTCCCCGACGACGACCTCCCCGGCGTCGACCTCGTGCTCCCCGACTACAGCTACGTCGTCGAGCGCGCGGACAAGCTGCGGGGGATCGTGATAACGCACGGCCACGAGGACCACACGGGCGCGCTTCCGTACCTGCTGAAGGACCTCGGCCGAGTGGTGCCGGTCCTCGGCACGAAGCTCACCCTCGGGCTGATCGAGGGCAAGCTGTCGGAGCACCCCGCCCTCGGCAAGACGAAGCTGCGCGAGGTCCAGGCGGGAGGCAGCGTCACGCTCGGAGCGTTCACGTGCGAGTTCATGCAGACGACGCACTCCATCCCCGACGCGCTCGCGGTGCTCGTGCGCACGCCCGTCGGCACCGTGATGCACACGGGCGACTTCAAGCTCGACCAGACGCCGGTCGACGGCCGAGAGCCCGACTACGCGGGCTTCACCGCCGCAGGCCGCGAGGGCGTGCTGCTCATGCTCTCGGACTCCACCGGAGCCGAGCGCCCGGGGCACACGGCCCCGGAGGCGGAGGTGGGCTCCTCGCTGCACGGCATCTTCGCGCGCGCCGAGGGCCGCATCATCGCCGCGACGTTCTCGAGCCACATCCACCGCGTGCAGGAGATCGTCGACGCGGCGGTCGACAACGGCCGCAAGGTCGTGGTGACCGGCCGCTCGATGCTCAACAACACGCGTATCGCACGAGAGCTCGGCTATCTGCACGTAGCTGACGACGACCTGCTGGACGCGTTCGAGGTGAAGGACCTGCCCGACGCGGAGACGGTCATCCTCTGCACGGGAAGCCAGGGCGAGCCGCTCTCGGCGCTCGCGCGAATCGCTAACGGCGACCACCGGACGGTCCACGTGCAGCGCGGCGACACGGTCGTCATCTCCGCTTCGCCGGTTCCGGGCAACGAGAAGGCGGTCGACCGCGTCATCAACAAGCTCATCCGAGCCGGTGCTCACGTGCTGTACAAGGACAACGCGCGCGTCCACGTCTCCGGGCACGGCGCGGCCGAGGAGCTCAAGCTCATGCTCAACATGGTCAAGCCGCAGTACTTCATCCCGATCCACGGCGAGGCGCGCCACCTCGTGGCGCACGCGGCGCTGGCCGAGGCCGTCGGCGTACCCGAAAGTAACGTCTTCGTGATGGACAACGGCGATTGCCTCGAGCTGACGTCGTCAGGTGCGACCATGGCCGAGCACGTCGGGTCGGGCGTCGTCTACGTGGACGGGCTGTCCGTGGGCGATGTCGGGACCGTCGTCCTGCGCGATCGCCAGCTGATGGCGCAGGACGGGATCGCGATGATCGTCGTGACGATCGACCACCGCAACGGCAAGGTCGTCGGAGACGCGGAGCTCGTGACGCGCGGCATCGTGTTCGGAAACGGCTCCGACGGGCTGCTCGAGGAGGCCAAGGCGCGCATCGCGAAGACGCTCGCGAAGACGTCGGGCGAAGGCGCGACGGACCAGCGTGTCGTGAAGAACGCTCTACGCGAATCGCTCTCGCAGCTCATGTGGGAGAAGGCGCGGCGCCGGCCGATGGTGATACCGATCGTGATGGAGGTCTAGTAGCGGATGACATCCTTGTGGGCCGTCGTTCTGGGGCTCGTTCAGGGCCTGGCCGAGTTCCTCCCGATATCTTCGACGGCCCACCTGAAGATGCTGCCGTGGATCTTCAACGTCCGCGAGGGCTTCCTCTACACGACGCAGTTCGATATCGCGCTGCACGCCGGGAGCTTCGTCGCGATCCTCTTCGCACTGTGGGCGGACTGGGTCCGGCTGCTGAAAGGCGCCGCGAAGCGAGATCGCGGCAGCCTTCGCTTCATCGGGTTCCTGCTCGTCACCTCGATCCCGGGCGCGCTGTTCGGCGTGCTGTTCGACGACAAGGTCGAGCGTCTGTCGACTCCGGCTAATCCCGCCATGCTCGCGTCCGAGACGTTCCGCTACGCGCCGCTCGTCGTGGGCGTGGCGCTCATGGCGTTCGGCGTCCTTCTGTGGGCGGTCGACCGCTTCGTGGGCAGGAACGACTCGCTCGCGAAGATGACGTGGGGCAAGGCGCTCGCCGTCGGCGTCGCGCAGGCGTTCGCGCTCGTGCCCGGCGTCTCACGCTCGGGCGCGACGGTGACAGCGGGGCGCGCTCTCGGCTTCTCTCGCGACGACGTCGCCCGCTACTCGTTCATGGCGGCGCTTCCGATCATCGGCGGTGCCGCGCTCTTCGGGCTCAGGCACGTGCCCGCCAGCACGCTGCTGTCGCTAGACTGGGTGCTGGGCTTCCTCGCCGCCGCGATCTCGTCGTTCGCGGCAATGCGATGGATGCTCGGATACGTCCGCAACCACTCGTTCGGCATCTTCACCGTCTACCGCCTCGCGGCCGGGCTGCTGGTGATCGGGCTGTTCTTCCTGAGAGGCTAGCAGGACTGCTAGGATAGCCGCGGGAGCCGGTCGAGCGGAGGGACCGGCGACCGGCACACCGAGTAGGCGGGGAGACATGCCTGCGGCTCCGAGACGCACCACGAAACGCAGCACGAAGTCGACAGGAAGCGGCGCGGGCCCGAAGCTGGACCCGCAGACGCGGCACGAGGTCCTCGGGATCGCGCTGTCGGCTCTCGCGGTCGCGCTCGCCATCGCCGTCCTCACGGACTCGCCGTCGCTCATCCCGCACGCCGTGGACTCGCTGCTGCGCTCCGCGTTCGGCGTGGGAGCGTTCCTCGTGCCCGTCGTCGTGCTGGCGTGGGGTGTGAGCTTCTTCATCCCGAGCGTCAGGATAGACGAGGCGCTCGTCGGCACAGGGCTCGCGCTGGCCTTCCTCGCGGTCATCTCGATGACCGCGCTTCCCGCAGGCGGGAGCGGCCAGTGGGAAGTGCCGACGCTTACCACGCACGGCGGGTACGTCGGCGCCGTCGTCGCATGGGCGCTGCGCTCGTTACTGGGCGTCCCCATCGGCTACGTGGCACTGATCGCGGTGCTGCTCATCGGTATCGTGCTCGCCTCGGGCATCTCCATCGGGGACTGGATCGAGCTGCTGCAGGAGCGGGCGTCCAGCAGGGCCGAGGCCGGGAAGCGCGAGGCCGCGCCGCGCGCGCGCGGCAAGGCGGCTCTGCCCGACTTCGAGGCGAGGACGTCGGGCGAGGCGGAACGCCCGCCGACGAGGCGCATCGCCGCGGACGACCCCGAGGCGCGCCGCAAGACGACCCCGACGCCGACGGTGATCGGCCCTCGGGCGATGGAGGGCTTCGAGCTGCCCTCGCCCAAGCTGCTCAACCGGTCGATGGGCCCCTCGACGCACCGGGCGAGCGACCGCGAGCTCCGGACGACGGGCGACATCATCACGAACACGCTGGCGACGTTCGACATCCCGAGCAAGGTCGTCGCGTGGGTGCCCGGCCCGACCGTCACGATGTTCGAGCTCGAGATCGCCCCCGGCGTGAAGGTCAACCGCGTCACGGCGCTCGCCGACGACCTCGCGCTGGCGCTCGCGGCGCCCACCGTTCGCATCCTCGCGCCGATCCCCGGCAAGTCCCTCATCGGCGTCGAGGTCCCGAACGAGCGCCGCAGCACGATCACCCTCGGCGACGTCCTCGCGGACGCCGTGCTCGACGACCGGAGCCCGCTGCTTCTCGGCATCGGCAAGGACGTGGCGGGGGAGAGCGTCGTAGCCGACCTCGCGACGATGCCGCACCTGCTCATCGCGGGCTCGACCGGCACCGGCAAGAGCGTCTGCATCAACGCGCTGCTCGTCAGCGTGCTGATGCGAGCGACGCCGTCGGAGGTGCGCCTCATCCTCATCGACCCGAAGCGCATCGAGCTTTCGCTCTACAACGGCCTGCCGCACCTGTACGTTCCGGTCGTTACCGAGGCCAAGGAGGCGGCCAGCGCGCTCGCCTGGGCCGTCTCAGAAATGGAGGCGCGCCTCAAGAAGCTGCAGAAGGCCGGCGCCCGCAACATCGGCGCGTACAACGCGCTGGCACACGAAGGAAAGCTCCCCGAGGGCATGCAGGAGATGCCGTACCTCGTCATCGTGATCGACGAGCTCGCGGACCTCATGATGGTAGCGGCGAAGGAGGTCGAGGACTCGATCTGCCGGCTCGCGCAGCTCGCTCGCGCCGCGGGCATCCACCTCATCGTCGCCACGCAGCGGCCGAGCACGGACATCATCACCGGCCTCATCAAGACGAACATCACGAACCGCATCGCGTTCGCCGTGGGCAGCGGCATCGACTCGCGCGTCATCCTCGACCAGACCGGAGCGGAGCGCCTCGTCGGCCTCGGCGACATGCTCTTCTCGACGCCCGCCTGGCCGAAGCCGAAACGCATCCAGGGGGCGTACGTGTCCGAGCCCGAGATCGAGTCCGTAGTCGCGCACCTGAAGGCGCAGGCCGAGCCGGACTATCACGAGGAGATCCTTCACCTCAGGGTCGCAACCGCCGGCGGCGGGGTCGACACCGGCGACGAGGATGACGACCCCCTGCTGTGGGAGGCCGCGGACATCGTCGTCACGTCCGGGATGGGGTCCACGTCGCTGCTGCAGCGGCGCCTGAAGGTCGGCTACGCGCGAGCCGGACGCATCATGGACATGCTCGAGGGCAAGGGCGTCGTGGGTCCTCCCGACGGCAGCCGTCCGCGCGAGGTGCTCGTCGACGTCGAGGACCTCGAGAGCCTCAAGGCGTTCGAGCGGCACGACGCGGCGGCCGAGGAGTAGCCCGCCGCGGCGCGGCGCGCAGCGTCCCGCCCCGGGATGAGCTGCGAGCGAAGCGAGCCTGCTCGATCCCGGCCCCGCAGCGCGGCGCGCAGCGTCCGCGCTG
>JAJZPX010000055.1 GCA_021811025.1 Actinomycetes bacterium | reverse complement strand
ACCTCGACCACCCGTGGCCCTGCCGGCGGTATCTCCTCACTCTGCAGCACCTCGACGGCCCTGAGGTCGTCACTCATCGCGCATCACCCCTCGGCCTTCCCGCCGAGGCGGATGCGCGGGTCCAGGAACGCGTAGCTGATGTCGACCAGCAGGTTGACGAACAGCACCACGAACAGGACGAGGGTGACCCCGCCGAAGACGACCGGGTAGTCGCGCCGTCCGATCGCCTGATAGATCGTCAGACCGATGCCCGGCCAGTTGAACACGGTCTCCGTGAGGATCGCGCCGGATAGCATCATGCCGAGATCGAGACCGATGAACGTCACGACGGGTATGAGCGCGTTCTTCATCTCATGGCGCCAGAGCACCGCTCGCGGCGAGAGCCCTTTCGCGAAGGCGGTTCGGACGTAGTCCTGCCCCGACACCTCGAGCAGCTGGCTCCGCGCGATCCGCGCGGCGTAGGCGGTGGACACCGACGCGAGCGTGATCGACGGCAGGATGAGGTGGACCCAGTCCTGGAACACCGGCCCGCTCGCCCCTGAGATCGGCAGATAGAAAGCTCCTCCCGTCCAGTTCTTGAGCATGATGCCGAAGAAGTACTGCAGCATGAGCCCGAGCCAGAAGACCGGCAGCGCGACAAGTACCGACGTCGACAGGGTGGCGAAGGTGTCGTAGACGGTGTACTGCTTCACCGCCGAGACTACGCCGACGCCGATTCCGATCAGGATCTCGATCGCGATCGCGGCCAGGGACAGCCGCAGCGTGTACGGAAACGTGTCCTTGAAGATGGCGATCACCGGCCGGCCGGAGCTGATGGAGGTCCCGAGGTCTCCTCGCGCGAGGCGGCCGAGGTAGTGCACGTACTGCTGGTACCACGGCTTGTCGAGGCCGTACTCGTGCCTCATCTCCTGGTAGACGGCGGGAGGAAGCTTCCTCTCCCCCGCCCGAAGGGCGACCGGGTCACCGGGCAGGAGCGTGGTGATGAAGAAGAGCAGCAGGGTCACGCCGAAGAAGACTGGGACGAACTGCGCGAGTCGCCGGAGTATGTATCGATACATGCAGCGCCTTCTACATGAGGGCCGTCACAGAGGTGGCAGGATGCAAGCATCCTGCCACCCCCATGTACGTGCCTTTGTGTCCGCGACCCGCTACTTCGAAGCCGTCTGAGAGAGCCAGCACTTCGAGAAGTCGGCGAGGTACATCGCGTCGAACGTGAAGTCGTGCACGCGCGACGAAGTGACGTGGTGATGCTTGTAGAACATCAGCGGGATGTCCGGGAGCTGCTCACCGATCGTCTTGTCGATGTCCTGGTACGCCTTGATGCGCGCAGCCGTGTCCGTGATCTTGCGGGCGGCGACGATCGCGTCGTCGACCTTCGTGTCGGCGAACTTCGAGTAGTTGTCCGTCGACTTAGAGTTGAACAGCGGGTTCATGAAGTTGTCGAAGATCGGGTAGTCGGCGACCCAGCCGAGCCGGCCGATCATGACCTTGCCCGCGTCCAGCTGCTTCAGGTACGTCGGGAAGTCCGGCGTCGGCGCGAGCTTGACCTTCAGGCCCAGCTTCGTCAGGTCCGCCTGGACGAGCTCCATGATCTTCTGGTGCCCGCCGTCGGCGTTGTACGCCAGCGAGATCTCAGGGGCGCCCTTGCCGTCCGGGTAGCCCGCGTCCGCCAGCATCTGCTTCGCGGCGGCCTCGTCGTACTTCACGTCAGGCCACATGCCCGGCTCGTAGCCGGCGATTCCCGGAGGCACGATGTTGTCGGCAGGCTCGCGCGTACCCTCGAACAGCGTGTCGCAGATCGCCTGGCGGTTGATCGCCAGCGAGATCGCCTTGCGCAGCTTCACGTTGCTGAGCGCCTTGTCCTGGTTGTTCACGACGAGGTAGTACGTGGAGTCCTCCGCGCCCACCAGGACCTGCTTGCCGGGGTTGGCGGTGTAGCCGTCCTCCGACGTGCCGTACTTGGTCTCGGCGTCCTTGATCTTGCCGAGGCTGATCTGCGCGAAGTCGAGGTTGCCGGCCTGGAACTCGAGGTACGCGGTGTCCGGGTCCTTGAACGAACGGAACTCGATGCCGTCGATGTACGGCTTCGTCCCGTAGTAGTTCGGGTTCTGGACCGTCTTTACGTACTGCCCGTGCTTCCACGGCTCGGCCATCTTGAACGGACCGTTGCCGACCGGCATGTCGCCGAACGCCACCTTCGTGCCGTTGTAGTCGACGCCGTTCTCGACAAGCGACTGCTCGACAGGCGCGAGCGCCGGATGCGCGACGACGTACTCGAAGTCACCGAACGGCTTGCTGAGCGTGACCTCGAGCGTGTAGTCGTCGACTGCCTTCAGACCGGACATCTCGGTCGCCTTGCCCGCCTGCACGTCGTCGTATCCCTTGACCGGCGCGAGGTGGTAGCTGATGGCCGAGGCGTCGACCTTCTTGGTGGCGGTGTTGAGCGTCTTCGGGTTCGCGATGCGGTTCCACGCGTACACGAAGTCCTTCGCGGTGACGGGGTTGCCGTCGGAGAACTTGTCGTTCTTGTTCAGGTGGAACGTCCAGACCGTCGCGTCGGCGTTGGCCTCCCACCTCTCGGCGGCCGCAGGAACGAGCTTGCTGGGATCCTTCGGGTCGAACGCGGTCAGGCTGGCGAACAGCTGGTGCACGACCTGCACGCCCTCGGTCTCCTGAGCGTTGTAGGGATCGATGTAAGCCGGATCGCCGATGTAGAAGGTGAACGTGCCGCCCTTCTGCGGCCCGCTCGGCGCCGCTGCCTGGCCACCCTGCGAAGGCGCCTTCGTGCAACCACTCGCGATGACCAGGGCCACCGCGAACACGAGGACCAGGACCAGTGCCAGGATGGATCTCTTACGTTCAGTCAATCTCCTGCCTCCCTTCGGGCGGACGAAACAACACGCGGGCCGAAGACCTCTGGGCCGTACCGCATCCACGCCCCTGCGGACACGTCACGGTTCCGACCGTGGCGGCAGGACGGATGAGCGGTCGCCGGTTCCGCGCCTCAAGTGTCACGCTTGTTGCATCGAAAGGCAATAGCCCTGCATAGACACCATAAATAGGAAAACGCCGCCCGGTTGGGGGCGGCGCGATTGAGGCGTCGAGCAAGGAGGCGCGGGCTACGCGCCGGGGCGATAGATCAGCATCAGGATTATCGACGTGAACGCGAATCCCACCGCCAGCCCGATCGTGATCCGATCCAGGTTCTTCTCGATGATGCCCGTTCCGCTCGCCGTCGACGGCATCATGCCGCCGAACATGGACGAGAGACCCGTCCCCTTGCCCGAGTGGAGCAGCACGAAGACGATCAACCCGATCGCGAACAGGCTGTGCAGGACGAGTATCAACGGTACGAGGACTGCCACTTCTCTCTCCCTGTCTGCCGCCCCGCGTGAGGTGAGGCGGGCCGGGCCATTATAGCGACCGGCGTTCCGGCGCTCAACCGGCTCTCGCTCGTAGCCGATACCCGGGCCGGTCACAACTCGAGCAGGCTGCGACCCGTCCACTCGGCCGGCTTCTTCAGGCCGAGCAGCTCGACGACCGTCGGCGAGACGTCCGCCAGCATCCCGCCGTGGCGGACGCCCTTGGCGAGCGGGGTCGCTGCGATGAACGGCACGCGGTCGGTGGTGTGCGCGGTGAACGGCTCCCCGTCCGGCTCCTGCATCTGCTCGGCGTTGCCGTGGTCGGCCGTCACGAGCGCGTGCCCGCCGGCCGCGTGCATCGCCGCCACCACCTTGCCCACGCCGTCGTCCACCGCCTCGACCGCCTCGACCGCCGCGCCCAGCGCACCGGTGTGCCCCACCATGTCGCAGTTCGCGTAGTTCACCACGTAGAAGTCCGCACGCTTCTCGCGTATCGCGCTCACGAGCGCCTCGGTCACTGAAGGCTCGCTCATCTCCGGCTTCAGGTCGTACGTCGCCACCTTCGGGCTCGGGATGAGGATGCGCTCCTCCCCCGCCTTCGGCGGCTCTTTTCCGCCGTTGAAGAAGAAGGTGACGTGCGCGTACTTCTCCGTCTCCGCGATGTGGAGCTGCCGAAGGCCCGCGTCCGCGATCACGTCGGCCAGCACGCACTGCGGCAGGTCCTTCCGGAACGCGACAGGGGCCGGGATCGTGGGGTCGTACTCGGTGAGCTGCACGAACCGCACCTTCGGGAAGACCGGGCGTTCGAAGCCGTCGAACGCGGGATCCACGAGCGCGCGGGTGATCTCTCTCGCGCGGTCGGGACGGAAGTTGAAGAACACGACGGCGTCCCCGTCCGAGATGCGAGCGGTCGGCTTCCCTTCCCGCTGAACGACGGCCGGGACGACGAACTCGTCCGTCACGCCCTCGTCGTAGCTCCGGCGAACGGCCTCCTCGGCCGAGGTGGCGGGCACGCCCTCGCCGAGCACCATCGCGCGCCACGCCTTCTCGACGCGCTCCCAGCGCTTGTCGCGGTCCATCGCGTAGTAGCGGCCCATCACGGTAGCGATCGGCCCGACGCCGTTGCGGGCGAGGAAGCGGTCCGTCTCCTCGACGAAGCCGATGCCGGACGTCGGGGGGACGTCGCGGCCGTCGAGGAACGCGTGCACGTACACTCGGCTCGCCCCCCGCTGCTTCGCCATCTCCACGAGCGCGTAGAGGTGCTCGACGTGGCTGTGCACCCCGCCGTCGGACAGCAGGCCCATCAGGTGCACGCACCTGCCGTCGCGTGCCGCGCCATCGAACGCCTCGTCGAGCACGGGGTTCGTGAAGAGGTCGCCCGTCTCGATAGCGCGGCATATCCGCGTGAGCTCCTGGTAGACGACCCGCCCGGCGCCCATGTTGAGGTGCCCCACCTCGGAGTTCCCCATCTGCCCCTCGGGCAGGCCGACCGCGAGCCCGGAGCACGTGAGCGGCGCCCAGGGGTAGGTCGCGAAGAGCCGGTCGAGGTTGGGTGTGCGCGCGAGGGTTACGGCGTTGCCGGCCGACGGCTCGGCCAGGCCGAAGCCGTCCATGACGACCAGGAGCACGGGCCCAGGCACGAGAGGCCCCTACGGCCGTGCCGCGTGCACGATGTCGGAGAACGACGACGCGTCGAGCGACGCGCCGCCCACGAGCGCGCCGTCGATGTCGGGCTCGCCGAAGAACATCCCCGCGTTCTCCGGCTTCACCGAGCCGCCGTACAGGACGCGGACCGACATCGCGGCGGGCGGGCCGTACATCGCGCCGACCGTCGCACGGATCGTGCGGCAGACGTCGTTGGCGCCCTCGGGCGTGGGCGTTCGGCCGGTGCCGATCGCCCAGATCGGCTCGTAGGCGACGACGAGCTTCGCGGCGGCGTCGGCATCCAGCCCCGCGAGGCCGGCGGCGATCTGGCCGCGCACGAAGCCCTCGGTCTCGCCCGCGTCCCGCACCGCGAGGCTCTCGCCGCAACACACGATCGGCGTCATGCGGTGCTTCAGCACCGCCTTCACCTTCAGGTTGACCGTCTCGTCGGTGTCGCCGAAGTACTCGCGGCGCTCGGAGTGGCCGACGATCACGTAGTCGACGCGGAGGTCGGCGAGCATGCGCGGCGCTATCGCGCCCGTGAACGCCCCCTCCTCCTCGTAGAAGACGTCCTGCGCGCCGAGCCCCATCGTGAGCTTGTCGAGCTCGATCACCGTCGAGGCGGACTTGAGGTCGGTGAACGGCGGGCACACGACGACCTCGACCTTGTCCCACACGTCGTCGACGAGCTCCGCTACGTCCTGCACCAGCACGACCGCCTCGCCCGCGGTCTTGTACATCTTCCAGTTGCCCGCCACCATCGGCCTGCGCGCCATTCCGCTTGCTCCCTTCCCTCACGGTGCGGCCGCGGGTTGAACCCGCGGGTCCCCGGCGGCCAACGGTCCGCCAGGGACTATCTGTCCTGCAGGACGGTCACGCCCGGCAGCTCCACACCCTCCAGCAGCTTCATCGAAGCACCGCCGCCGGTGGACACGAACGTCACGCGGTCCTCGAGGCCGAACTTCTTCAGCGCGGCCACGGAGTCCCCGCCTCCGATGATCGAGCTCGCCTGCGTGTTCCTCGCCACCGCGTTCGCGACCTCCCGCGTGCCCTCCTCGAACGGCGTGAGCTCGAAGACTCCCATCGGGCCGTTCCAGAAGATCGTCTTCGCCTTCGCGATCGCGCCCTTGTAGAGCTCCACGGTCGTAGGGCCGACGTCGAGACCCATCTCGTCCGCGGGGATCTCCTCTCGCCCGACGATCCGCGTATCCGCGTCCTCTGCGATCTCGCGCGCCGCGACGAAGTCGACCGGCAGCAGCAGCTCCACGCCCTTCGCCTCCGCCTTGGCGAGCATCTGCTTCGCCGGCTCCACCCACTCCTGCTCGACGATGGACTTGCCGACGTCCACGCCCTTCGCGACGAGGAACGTGAAGCACATGCCGCCGCCGATGAGCAGCGAGTCCACGACCTCTATCAGCCGGTCGATGACGCCGAACTTGTCCGAGACCTTGCTGCCCCCGAGGATGGCGACGAAAGGCCGCTGCGGGTTCGCGAGCATCTCGGTCAACGTCTCGACCTCGCGCGCGAGCAGGAAGCCCGCGACGGCGGGCAGGCAGTGCGCGACGCCCTCGGTCGAGGAGTGCTTGCGGTGCGCGGCCCCGAAGGCGTCGTTCACGTAGAGGTCGCCCAGCTCACACAGCCGCTTCGCGAAGGCGGGGTCGTCGGCCTTCTCGCCCGAGTTGAAGCGCACGTTCTCCAGCATCAGCACCTCGCCGTCGACCATCCGCCCCACGGCCTCGGAAGCGTCCGGCCCGACGGTGGCATCGACGAACGCGACGTTGCGGCCGAGCAGCCGCTGCAGCACGCGGCGCACGGGGCGCAGCGAGTACTTCGGGTCGGGCTCGCCCTTCGGCCGGCCGAGGTGGGACATGAGGACCACGCGGGCGCCGTGGTCGACGAGGTACCGGATGGTGGGGAGCGCCGCGCGCACCCGCGTGTCGTCCGTTACCGTCCCGTCGGCGAGTGGCACGTTGAAGTCCACGCGCACGAGCACGCGCTTCCCCCGCACGTCCACGTCCCGGATCGTCTTCTTGCCGAACATCCTGCCTCCCTATCGAAGCGAGAACGGGCGAGGGCTCCCGAAGGCGGCGTGGGGTCCCGCGCCTCGCCGGTGTTCGGGGGGCCCGAAGTGAGGACCCCCGCAGGATGGCGCCCAGTCCCGGAAGGACCGGGCACCATCCGAGGACACCGAACGAAGGCCCTCCCGCGCCGGCGAGAGGCGCGGACAGCGACTACGCGCCGACCTTCAGCACGAGGTCCTTGACCCGATTCGAATACCCCCACTCGTTGTCGTACCAGGACACCACCTTGACGAAGTTCCCGGTCCCTCCCATCACCATCGTGGACTGCGCGTCGAACAGCGACGAGATCGGGTCGCCCACGACGTCGGCGGACACGATCGGGTCCTCGGTGTACCCGAGGATGCCCTTCATCGGGCCCTCCGACGCCGCCTTCATCGCGGCGTTGATGTCCTCCTTCGTGACGTCCTTCTCGAGCTCGGCGGTGAGGTCCACAACCGAGCCGTCGGGCGACGGGATGCGCATCGAGAACCCGTCCATCTTGCCCTTGAGCTCCGGCAGCACCAGCCCGATCGCCTTGGCGGCGCCGGTGGAGGTCGGGATGATCGCGAGGGCGGCGGCCCGCGCGCGCCGCAGGTCGGAGTGCGGGAAATCGAGGATGCGCTGGTCGTTGGTGTAGGCGTGGATGGTGTTCATGAACCCGCGCTTGATCCCGAAGCTGTCGAGCAGCACCTTGCTGATCGGGGCGAGGCAGTTCGTGGTGCACGACGCGTTCGAGATGATGCGGTCCCTCGACGGGTCGAGCTTGTCGTCGTTCACCCCGAGGACGACGGTGATGTCCTCGTTCTTGGCGGGAGCGGAGATGATGACATGCTTCGCACCGGCCTCGAGGTGCGCCTTCGCCTTCTCGCCGTCGGTGAAGAAGCCGGTCGACTCCACCACGGTATCCACGCCGAGCGACTTCCACGGGAGCGCCCCGGGGTCGCGCTCGGCGAGCACCTTGATCTCACGGCCATCCACGACGAGCGCGTCGTCCTTGGCGGAGACGGCGCCCGGGAACCGACGGTGGATTGAGTCGTACTTGAGCAGGTGCGCGAGGGTCTTGCTGTCGGTCAGGTCGTTGACGGCCACGATCTCGATCTCCGGGTTCCCCCAGCACGCGCGGAACGCGAGGCGCCCGATCCGGCCGAAGCCGTTGATTCCCACCTTGATCGCCATGGATCCCTCCTCGGATGAGACGACTGACAAGAGTGGCACCAGTTGTCACTGGTGATACCCGGAAACGTGTGGCGCGCCGGCATCGAAGCCCGGTGCCGTCTATGGCTCGCCGGCGTCCTCGCTCTTCCCGCCGCCGCCTTGGGCGAGCTCCTGTATGCGTCTGATTCTATGATAGACGGCAGACTTTGACAGCGGTGGATCCGCAAGCTCGCCCAGCTCCCGGAGGCTCACGTCGGGATAGGCGAGACGCAGCTCCGCGAGTTCCTTCAGCGCCGGCGGAAGGTTCTGCAGCCCGCGCGTCGCCGAGAGCCGCTGGATGTCCTCGAGCTGCTCCATCGCCGCGTCCGCCGACTTCTGCAGGTTTGCCGTCTCGGCGTTGACCAGCCGGTTCACCTGGTTTCGCATCGACTTGATGATCCGCACGTCCTCGGTTCTCAGCAGCGCGCGGTGCGCGCCCACGAGCGCAAGGAACGTCACGATCGGCTCCGCGCCCTTCACGTAGACGGCGAACACGCCGCGGCGCCTGGTCACCTTCGCCTCGATGTCGAAGTGCGACATGAGCTCCACGAGGTCCTCGGCCATCTCGTCCGTCTCGGCCGTGAGCTCGAAGTGGAAGTCCCCGTGCGGGTCGGCGACGAATCCTCCGCCGAGGAACGCGCCCCTCAGGTAGCTGATCGCGCAGCAGTCCTTGCGCACCAGCTTCGCCGGGATGCCGTAGACGAGGTTGTGCCGCTCGTCGAGGATGCCGAGGTCGGCGAGGGTCGCGGCGAGCTTCGGCTGCGAGGGCACGGTGATGAGGTAGTTGTTCGCCTTGTGCAGCACGCTGCGCCGCACGGTGAGCTCCGTCTTGAGGCCGTAGATCTCGTGCATGAGCTTGATCGTCTTCCGGGCGACCGGCGCCGTCTCGGTCGCCACCTCGAGCCGGAAGCGGCCCTTCCCGGCCACGTGCAGCGTCCCCTCCACGCGGATCAGCGCCGAGAGTTCGGCCTTGGGGCAGCAGCGGCGTTTGGCGACCACGCGCGAGAGCTCCTCCTTCACCTCGGCCGTGAAGGACATCTCACATCACCTCCCGCAGCGCGGTCCCCAAGAGCACGGCGTCGTGATGGCGAGAATCGACGCGGTCGACGAGATCCGCGACGAGGACCCGCGGGCCGAGCCGGGCAATCTCCGCCGTGGCCTCCTCGGTCGAGAGCACGGGCTCGATGCCCGGCGGCGGCGGGAAGGCCAGCGTGTCGTGCACGAGCACGACGTCGAAGCACCCCTCGAGCCCGTGGTCGAGCAGCGCGCGCACGTGAGCGGCCGCGTCCATTCCCGACGTCTCGCCGCGCTGGTTGGCGACGTTGCACACGTACACGCGGGTCGCCGCGCTTTCGCGGAGGGCGTCGGCCACGCCGGCGACGAGGAAGTTCGGCAGCAGGCTGGTGAAGAGGCTCCCGGGCCCGGCGACCACGAGGTCGGCCGCGCGGATCGCGTCGAGCGCCGGCACGTGCGCCGGCGGATCGGCCGGCTCGAGGCGCACGCGGCGCAGCGGCAGGTTCGCCGCCGCCGCCTGCCCGGCGACCTGCCCGCCCTCGCACAGCTCGCCGACGAGCACGACGTCCGAGGTGGTCGAGGGCAGCACCCGCCCGCGCGCGCCGAGCATCGCGGCGGCCGTCTCGAGAGCCTGCGGGAACCCGCCCTCCAGGTCTGTGAGCGCCGCGATCAGCAGGTTGCCGAGCGCGTGTCCGGCCAGCCCGTGACCGCGCTCGAAGCGGTACTGGAAGATGCGCGCGAGAGGCGAGTCGGGG
>JAJZPX010000054.1 GCA_021811025.1 Actinomycetes bacterium | reverse complement strand
GGTCTCACGCTCGTGCAGTCGCCGTGGGCCGCGCCGATCCCGTACGCGCTGCGGCTGTCTCCGAAGCGCCACGCGCCGACGATCCTCGACCTCACCTCCGAGGAGCGGGACTCGCTCGGCCGGGCGGTCGTCGCCACGGCCCGGGTGCTGAAGGAGGCGTTCGGCGATCCCGCGTTCAACGTCATCCTCCACATCGCGCCGTTCCGCATCTCCGAGCTCGGTGCGGTGCCGTACCACTGGCACATCCAGTTCATCCTCCGCACGAGCGACCAGGCGGGATTCGAGTGGGGGACCGGGCAGTTCCTGAACGTCATCGACCCCGACGACGCGGCGGTGCAGCTTCGAGAGGCCATGGCCGAGCACGGCAGGGTGTAGGATGATGTTTTCGATGGCGCGGACTGCGTGAAGGGACGTTTTGTGGATACGCACGAGGCGGCGGGAGTCGAGCTGCCGTACCCCCACTACGAGTGCCCGTCGTGCCGCAAGGAGCTGCCGCTGACCGAGGCGCGGATGACCGTGACGTGCGCGGAGCACGGCGCGCCTTCGCGCAAGGCGCGAGCGAAGGTGCGGGACGCCCGCGTCACCGACCGCGGGGCGATCGAGGAGATCTGCGATCGCGTGTGGGGCGAGACGGACATCGACGCGTTCGGGCGCACCTTCGACGTGCTGGCGGCGGACAACATCATCGCCGAGGTGGACGGTGAGTTCGCGGGACTTATCTCGCTGGCGATCGACCACGGGGAGCTCGCGATCGTCGTGCTGTCCGTGTATCCCGACTACCAGGGGTCCGGCATAGGGACCACGTTGCTTGACGCCGCCGCGAACCGCGCCCGCGATCGCCGGCTGCCGTCGGTGAAGGTGGCGACGACGAACGACGACATTCCCGCGCTGTACTTCTATCAGCGCCACGGGTTCGTGATGTACGAGATCGAGGCAGGGACGGTGGTCGACCACCACAACGCCGTGCTCCCCGGGTTCGCGGGCATCCCGGTCCGCGACGAGATCCGCCTGCGCCGCTCCGCGCCCTGCGAGTAGCCCGCCCCCGTGAGCGAGAGGAACCCAAGAAGCATGCGAACCTTCCGTCCCGCCGCGACTGCGCTCGCGCTCGCGCTGGCGGCCTCCCTTCTCGCCTCGTGCGCGCCGGCTCAGCCGCAAGCCCCCTCGGCCAAGGCCGGCTCGACGCCCGCTCCGGTGCAGCCCGCGACAATCCGTCTCGGCAACCTGCCGACCGAGGATATCCTGCCGCTGTGGGTGGCGCAGCAGAAGGGGCTGTTCGACAAGGCCGGGATCAGGGTGGAGATCGTGCCGTTCCAGTCGGCACAGGAGCGTGACGCGGCGTACACCGCCAACGCGATCGACGGCTTCATGGGCGACCCGATAGCCGTGGCCGAGCTGTGCGACGCCGGCTTCAAGACGCGCGTGGTCACCGTCTGCCTCGGCGCGACGGCGGCGGAGGGACGGTTTGGGATAGTCGGCTCCCCGAGCGGCCACGCCCGCACGCTGAAGGAGCTCGCGAGCGTGCCGGTGGGCACCTCGTCCGGGACGGTGCAGGAGTACGTGCTCGACGGGCTGATGGCGGAGGCCGGCGTGCCGGCGTCGGACGTCAAGAAGGAAGAGGTCAAGAAGGTGCCGGTGCGGTTCCAGCTGCTCATGGGCAACGGGATCAAGGCGGCCGCGCTGCCGGAGCCGTTCCTGTCGCTCGCCGTCAAGCAGGGCGCGCATCTCATCGCCGACGACACGAAGGGCACGAACCTCTCGCAGACCGTGCTCGCGTTCTCGCAGGACTTCCTGGCGAAGCCGGAGGGCGCCGAGGCCGTGAGGCGGCTGCTCGAGACGTGGGACGAGGGCGTCACCGCGGTGAACGCGAAGCCGAACGCGTACCGGCAGCTGCTGGTGGACAAGGCGCGCCTGCCGCAACCAGTGGCATCGAGCTACAAGATCAACAGCTACCCGACGCATCAGCTGCCGTCGGAGGGCGACGTCTCAGCGGTGCTCGAGTGGCTGCGGGGCGCGGGCCTCATGAAGGCCGAGCTCACGTACGCCGGCCTCACCTGGGCACCCGGGCAGGCGGTCGAGCCGTCCTCGGCCGCGACGGCCGCGCCTTAAGGAGGCCTCGCGCCGGCATGGCCGCGGTCGAAGCGCGCGACGTCAGCGTGACTTACGAGGGCGTGGACCGCCGGGTCCACGCCCTCGGCGGGTTGACGCTGGAGCTCGCCGACGGCGAGCCGATCGCGATCATCGGGCCGAGCGGGTGCGGGAAGTCGACGCTGCTGCTCGCGATCGCGGGGCTGCTGCGAGCGGACGAGGGGTCGATCGCCGTCGGCGGCGAGCCCGTCACCGGTCCGCGGCTGCGCACCGCGCTCATCCTGCAGGACTTCGGACTGCTCCCCTGGAAGACGGCGCTGCGCAACGCCGCGCTCGGGCTGGAGGTCCGCCGAGTGCCGCCCGCGGAGCGCCGGCAGCGGGCGGCGGAAGCTCTCTCGCGCGTCGGCCTCGCCGAGTTCGCCACGGCGTACCCCGCAGAGCTCTCCGGCGGCATGCGGCAGCGCCTCGCGCTCGCCCGCGCGATAGCGCTCGAGGCCGACCTGCTGCTGATGGACGAGCCGCTCTCGGCGCTCGACGCGCTCACGCGGGAGGACCTGCAGGGCCTTCTGCTCGAGCTGTGGCGATCGCGCGGGCACACGCAGGCGCTGGTGACGCACTCGATCGAGGAGGCGGTCTTCCTCGGCCGAAGGATCGTCGTGCTGACCCCTCGTCCCGGCCGCGTCTCGGCCGTCGTCGAGAATCCCGGCATGGGGAGCGAAGGCTACCGCGACACCGAGGCGTTCTACGAGCGGTGTGCTACGCTGCGGCGGCTGCTGGCCGCCGAGGGCGCGTTCGCCGAGGTGCCGCGGTGAGCGGCTCGCTCGGGAGACGCGCGCTCGGCTACCTCGCGGCGCTCGCGATCCTGCTGGCCGCGTGGGAGCTCGCCGCGCTCGCGATCGCCTCGCCCGCGCTCCCGCCGCCGACGTCGGCGCTGGCCGACTTCGCGCGGCTGCTGGTGCCCGCGCTGCTGCCGAACCTGCTGGTGAGCGCGTACCGCGTGCTCGCCGCCGTCGCGATCGCGAGCGCCGTCGCCGTGCCGCTCGGGCTCGTCCTCGGGCGCACGCCTCGCGCGGACGCGGTGTTCGCGCCGGCCGTCTTCCTGCTGTACCCGGTGCCCTGGGTGGTGCTGCTGCCGGTGTTCCTCGTACTGCTCGGCATCGGCGACGCGCCCAAGATCGCTCTTATCACCGTCATCGTGTTCTTCCAGCTGCTCGTGACGTCGCGCGACGCGGCCAAGGCGATCCCGCCCTCGTCCGTGCTATCGGTGCGCTCGCTCGGCGCTACCCGCGCGCAGGTTTTCCGCCACGTCGTGGTGCCCGCGGCGCTGCCGGACATCTTCACGGCGCTTCGCATCGCGTCCGGCACGGCCATCGCCGTGCTCTTCCTGTCCGAGACGGTCGCGGGGACGTCGGGCCTGGGGTGGTACATCGTCGACGCGTGGGGGCGCGTCGCGTACGGCGACATGTTCGCCGGCATCATCGCGCTCGCGCTGCTCGGCGTCGCGTTCTACGAGCTGCTCGAGGCAGCCGAGCTCTGGCTCACGCCCTGGACGCGCGTGGGGCGCTGACGGGCGGCCCGCTAGCTCGTGCGTGGATACGCGATGACGATGTTGAAGACGGCCGGCCGATCGCCCGTGTTGCGGTACTCGTGGGAAGTGTCGGCCTTGAACCGCATGGCGTCGCCGGGGCCGAGGCGGTGTTCCTCGCCGCCCGCGTGAAGCGTGAGGCTTCCCGAGACGACGACCACCGTCTCCTGTGTCGCGCCGGCGTGCGGCTCCGCTCCCAGGCTGCCGCCCGGTTCGAGCTCGGAGACGAACACCTCGAAGCCGAGCGCGGGATCGAACGGGAAGACCGGGAACGCGCGGTACTTGCCGTCGTCGCTGGTCACCGGCTCGACGTCCGCCAGGCGCACCACCACCGACTCCGCTCGAGGCGACGTGACGAGCGCCGAGAACTCGACCTTCAGCGCGTTCGCTATCTGCCACAGCGTCGTGATCGAAGGGTTCGCCTCGCCGCGCTCTATCTGTCCGAGACGGCTCTTGCTGACCCCGCTGACCTTCGCGAGGGCGTCGAGGCTGAGCCCGCTGTCCGAGCGCAGGCGCTTGAGGTTCTCACCGATGACCCTGCCGAGTTGCCGCATCCCACATCCCGAAGCCGAGAGAGCGCAATATGTTGCACGCACATGTTATTCTACTGCACACTCCGTCGAACGGGCTACAAATGGCACCGTCCACTCGCTCCACGCAGTCCGAAGAGCGGCGCAACGACGAGCGAGCAGCTCCGCCGACGGGCGCCCGGCCGGCGGCGAGGGCAGTCTCCGGCAACGCGCACCAGTTCCGCCTGGGGCTGCTGAAGACGCTGCCGGTCGTGCTGGGCGTCATCCCCTTCGGGCTCGCGTACGGCGTGCTCGCGGTCCAGGGCGGGCTCACGATCGGCGAGACGCTGCTGATGTCGCTCGTGGTGTTCGCGGGAGCGTCGCAGTTCATGGCCGCAGGCATGTTCCAGTCCGGCGTGGACGCCCTGACGATCGTCGTCTCGACGTTCCTCATCAACGTGCGCCATCTCGTGATGGGGCTGTCGCTGTCCCCGTACCTGTCCGAGACGACGCCGGGATGGCAGCGAATGCTGGCGTTCGGCATGGTGGACGAGAGCTACCTGACGACGATCACCCACTACCGCGAGCAGAGCGAACCTCAGGGCAACCCGCACTTCCTGCTCGCGTCGGGGTTGCTGATGTACGTCGTGTGGTTCGCGGCGTCGCTCGTGGGCGCGCTGGCCGGCCACTCGATCTCCGACCCGCTGAAGTGGGGGTTGGACTTCGCGATGCCGGCCACCTTCCTCACGATGCTTCTGCCGCAGGTGGTGTCGCGCCGGCTGTTCGCCGTGGTGGCCGTCGCCGCCGTCGCCGCCACCGCGTTGTTCGTCCTCATCCCCGGCAAGTGGTACATCATCATCGCCGTTGTCGCGGGAACGGGCACGGGAGTCGTGCTCGAAGCGCGCGGCGAAGGGTCGGCCGAGCGATGAGGCCGTACTACGTCATCGTGATCATGCTGATGGGAGCGGTGACGTACGCGACGCGCGTCGGCTTCATCGGCGTCGCCCGGCAGTTCGAGCTGCACCCGCTGCTGCGGCGGGCGCTCGAGTACGTGCCGGTGTCGATCCTCGCCGCGCTCATTTTCCCGGCCGTGCTCGCGCCATCGGGGCATTTGGAGTCGCCGCTCGGCAACATCTACGTGTGGGCGGCGCTCGCGACCTCCGGAGCGCTCGTGCTCACGCGGCGCCCATGGCTGGCGATCGTGCTCGGAGTGGCGGCTCTCGTCGCGCTGCGGCGGCTGGTCGGCGGGTGACGCGACGGCGGGCGAGGGTTCCCTCGCCGGCCCGGCGCTCTAGGCGATCTTGCGGTGGTAGGTGACCATCGCGAAGACGTACGCGACGACGAGGACGCCGACGCACCAGGCGAGCCCGATCCAGATGCCGGTGCCGACCGGCTGCCGGGCGAGCAGGGCCCGGATCGCGTTGACGATCGAGGTGACCGGCTGGTTCTCGGCGAAGGCGCGCACGGGGCCGGGCATCGTCGCCGTCGGGACGAACGCCGAGCTGATGAACGGCAGGAACAGGATCGGGTAGGAGAACGCGCTGGCCCCGTCCACGGACTTCGCGGTCAGACCGGGGATCACGGCTATCCAGGTGAGCGCCAGGGTGAAGAGCCCGAGGATGCCGGCGACCTCGAGCCACGCCAGGACGCCTGCCGAGGAGCGGAACCCCATGAGCAGCGCGACCAGCACGACGACGACCACGGAGATGCCGTTGGCCGCCAGCGAGGTCAGCACGTGCGCCCACAGCACCGATGAGCGTGCGATCGGCATGGAGTGGAAGCGCTCGAAGATGCCGCTCTGCATGTCGGTGAACAGCCGGAATGCCGTGTAGGCGATCCCGCTCGCGATCGTGATGAGCAGGATTCCGGGCAGCAGGTAGTTCACGTACCGATCGGTCCCGGCGTGGATCGCGCCGCCGAACACGTAGACGAACAGCAGCATGAAGGCGATCGGCATGATCGCGGTCGTGATGATGGTGTCGAGGCTGCGCGTCACGTGGCGCATGGATCGTCCGGTGAGCACGGCGGTGTCGCCGAAGAAATGCTTGGTCATCTTCCGTTCCTTACTCGTCCGTGCCCGACTTGCGGACATCCCCGGCTTCGCCTTCCCTGCCGCCGTCATCGACGACGGCGAGGAAGACGTCCTCCAGCGTCGGCTGCTTCTCAACGTATTCGACCTTGGCGGGCGGGAGCAGCTGCTTGAGCTCCGCGAGCGTGCCGTTCACGATGATCCGGCCCTCGTGGAGGATCGCGATCCGGTCGGCGAGCTGTTCGGCCTCGTCGAGGTACTGCGTCGTGAGCAGCACCGTCGTGCCGCTTTCGGCGAGTTCCCTGATGGCCTGCCATACCTCCAGGCGCGCCTGGGGGTCGAGCCCGGTCGTCGGCTCGTCGAGGAAGATCACAGGCGGATCCCCGATGAGGCTCATGGCGATGTCGAGGCGGCGGCGCATGCCACCCGAGTACGTCGACACCTTCCGGGCGGCCGCGTCGGTCAGCGAGAAGCGATCGAGCAACCCGTCCGCTATCCCGCCGGGGTCCTTCAGGTGCCGCAACCGCGCGACCAGCACGAGGTTCTCCCGCCCGGTCAGGATCTCGTCGACGGCAGCGAACTGTCCGGTGAGGCTGATGGACTCCCGCACGTCCGCGGGCTGCGCGGCGACATCGAAGCCGTTGACGACGGCAGCCCCCGCGTCGGTCTTGAGCAGCGTGGATAGGATGTTCACGACCGTGGTCTTGCCGGCGCCGTTCGAGCCGAGCAGCGCGAAGATGGCACCCTGCGCGACGTCGAAGTCCACGCCGCGCAGCACGTGCAGCTGCTTGTAGGACTTCTGCAGGCCCTGCACACGGATCGCGGGCCCTCGGACTTGCGTGGTCGTCATAGGGTCCCCTCTTCCTTCTCGGCGCTCTCGATGGCCTTGGTGAGGCGGGCGCGTTCCTTGTCGATCCAGCGCGTGCCGACGTAGGCCTGGGCGAACGTCTCGGCGAACTCGACCGGGTCGTCGCCGACGATAGTGCGTACCGGCGTGCCGTCCGCGGCGGCGCGCTCCCACAGCTCGACGAAGTCGCCCCACATCGTCGTGAGCGTGTCTCCGTCCGTGAGCCCTCCGTAGTACATGAAGTACCGCTCCAAGGCCTTCGCCGCCGTGCGATAGGGCCCGGGGAGGGACTCGATGCGCGCCCTGTACGCCTTCCACTGTCTCTTCTGTTCGAGTGACCCCGTCAAGGTCTCGATCCAGTTGGCCATGATCACTCCTCTTCGTCGTGGTGGAGCTGTTCCAGCCGTTCCGCGAGGAAGCTCCAGGTCCGCCAGAACTCCTCGAGGTACTCCCGTCCCTGAGCGTTCAGCGTGTACACCTTGCGCGGCGGCCCCTTCTCGGAGGGGACCTTCTCCACGTCGACGAGACCCCTCTGCTCGACCCTGATGAGCAGGGCGTAGACGGTGCCTTCGACGACGTCGGAGAAGCCCTGCTCCCGCAGCCGCGCCGTGATCTCGTAGCCGTACGCGGGCTGTACGGACAGGATCGCGAGGACCATGCCCTCCAGCGTTCCCTTGAGCATCTCCGTCATCTGCTTGCCCACGGCGCACCTCCTCGGGCTACTCAGTGTTACTGACTACCGGTACATAGTAACACTGAATAGCGGAGGCGCAAGTACCCTGTGGCGACGGGTGGCCGGCCGGCTCCTCGGCGTGTTCGAGGACGCCGCGTGCGGCGCAGTGATCGAAGGCGTCGCGCCCTGCCGGGCTCCTTCTGGTGGGATGGCGACACCGGGTGTCGCAGCAGAGTCTCGGCACGTTTCCAGCCGAGAATCGTTCGACTAGGTGATGACAAGGCCGCCGGAACGTCCGCGTGTCGGATCTTCAGTTTCTGCTTGCCGCAGCGACCCTGCGGACGTCGGCTGTGCATCAATGGCCGCTGGGGTTCATGACCTCGCACGCGCAGTTGCCGGCTCGGACCTCCTGCGCAATGGCGCCCGGGATGACGTTCACCCCTGCGTCCGCATCATCCCGGATCTCGCCGACGGTGTAGCCGAAGCAGTAGCAGACCAGCTTGTCGCGACCTGTGGCGTTGGGACGCGCACGGTCCTTGATGTCGTTGCGACGAAAGACCTCGTCCGGTGTCTCCGTGTCGTTGCCGGGGGCGAACCGCAGGTAGACGACGTCACACTCGGGGTCGGCGCAATACCGGAAGTCCCCGTCCTCGAGCCTGCGCGAGAGTTCGTACCTGAGCAGATGCTTGACGGTCTTCCACGCGACCGGATGAAGCATTCCGCGACAGTCGGGGCACATCCGCATCGCGGCGGTCTCGGCGCCTGCCATCGTCGGCAATCCTCTCGTGAAGGTAGCGGGTCGCGGTACGGGAACGGGTAAGTCAGCTTCGGCGATTCTACCCGACTGGCAGCGGGTCGCTCCCTTGGAGGTCGCGAGATGCTCGACTTCGACGTAGTGGTCATCGGCACAGGCATGGCCGGACAGCCGGCCGCTTCATGGTGCGCGAAGGCGGGCAAGCGAGTCGCGATCGTCGATGCCCTACCCTACGGAGGGACGTGCATGCTGCGCGGGTGCGACCCGAAGCGCGTGATGGTCGAGGCCGCATACGTGGTCGATCGAGCGGCCCCGCTGCTCGGCCAAGGCATCGACCGTGTGCCGCACATCGACTGGCGGGCGCTGCAGGCACGCAAGCGGTCGTTCACCGACCCCGTTCCCCAAAGCATCGAGGAGTCCTTCAAGCGGATCGGCATCGAGATGCTGCACGGTGAGGCGCATATCGTCGGAGACGGAGGGCTCGAGGTCGATGGGAAGCGCCTTTGGGCAGAGAACGTCGTCATCGCGACCGGCGCCCGTCCGCGCGATCTTGCGTTCCCGGGTGCCGACCTGCTCACGACCAGCACGCAGTTCCTCGATCTCTACGAGTTGCCGAAGCGCATCGCGTTCGTCGGCGGCGGCTACATCGCATTCGAGTTCGCCGGGCTGGCGGCTCGATCCGGCGCTAAGGTGAGCATCCTTCACGCAGGAGACCACGCTCTTGAGGGGTTCGATCCCGACCTCGCCGATATGCTCGTCGAGAACTATCGCGGCATCGGCGTCGACGTGGTGTTGAACGCGCGAGTGGGCTCCGTCCAGAAAGCGCATGATGGGCTGGAAGTGACGTCTGAGGCGGGTACGTTCGAGGCGGACCTGGTCGTGCATGCTGCCGGGCGCGTGCCTGACGTGGAGAGGCTTCGGCTGGACGATGCCGACGTCCGCTACGGCCCTCACGGCGTCGAAGTGGACGAGACGATGAGGAGCATCACGAACCCGCGCTTCTTCGCTGCCGGAGACGCCGCGTCCATCGGTCTGCCCCTTACGCCGGTAGCATCACGCCAGGGCGCGATCGCAGCCCGCAACATCCTTGGCGAGTCCGTCGCCTTCGACGGAACGGTAACGCCGAGCGTCGTGTTCGCCGAGCCACCGCTCGCCAGTGTTGGACTGCGCGAGGCCGACATCGGCCCCGGCGCGGGGGGCGTGGAAGTGGTCTTCAACGACACGAGGGACTGGTTCACCAGCCGCAGGCTCGCCCAAGCGCACTCCGGCTCGAAGGTGCTTGTCGACAAGCGATCCGGCCTCATCTTGGGCGCCCACGTGCTCGGCGCTTGCGCGGAGGAGCTCATCAACCTGTTCGCGCTGACCATGCGCCACGGCATTGATCGGGACGGTCTGCGGGAGCTGCTGACGGACTACCCGACCGTGTCGTCGGACCTCCAGTACATGGTCTAGCGATCAAGTCGGAAGACATGCGGCGCAGAAGGCCTCAAGTCATGTGTCTGAGATCGGACTTCTTCTGAGACCGAAGACCCTCTCGTCACAGCAGAATCTCAGCAAGTAGCGCCAGCCGAAACGAGGGCGAGCGAGGGATGGACCCCCGC
>JAJZPX010000053.1:6639-10187 GCA_021811025.1 Actinomycetes bacterium | reverse complement strand
CCGGAGGAGACACGCGGGGCGTGACGCGCGTGGTGGTCGCGTGCAACACGGCCATGGCGCACCTCGCGCTCGGCGCAGAGGTCTCGGGGCTCACGGCGCACCCGTACGCGGGCGCGCTGTCCGGCATCTCGCGCACGACGGCTGGCCGTCTCGGGCTCGTGCCTCTGCCTGCAGGGGCCGAGATCGTGTTCCTGCCGCCGATGGCCGCGTTCGTCGGGGGCGACGCCACCGCGGGAGCCCTCGCCACGGGCCTCGATCGCTCGAGCGGGGTGCGCGTGCTCGTGGACCTGGGGACGAACGCGGAGGTGGTCGTGTCGGTCGAAGGCGAGCTCACGGTCGCCTCGGCCGCAGCCGGCCCGGCGTTCGAGGCCGCGGGGCTCTCGTCCGGCGGCCCCGCCGTGCGCGGAGCGGTCCGGGACACGCGGATCGAGGACGGGGACCTCCTGTTACAGGTAGTGGACGGCGGCGAGGCGAGGAGCATTTGCGGGAGCGGAGCGCTCTCGCTCGTCGGGGCGCTGCTCGCCGCCGGCCATCTGGACGGCGGGGGGCGCTTGTCGGAGGACGGCCCGCTGCGCCCGCGCTTTCATCGCCGTGGAGACGTCCTTGCGCTCCAGGTCGCGGGAGTCCCCGGCGGACGGCAGGACGTGTATCTCACGCAACTGGACGTGCGCGAGCTGCAGCTGGCGAAGGCGGCCGTCGCGACTGCGCTGCAGCTCACCCTGCGGAGGGCGAAGGTCGAATGGGCGGACGTCGACGAGGTGATAGTGGCGGGAGCCTTCGGCGCGGGGATCGACGTCGGCGTCCTGCATCGCATCGGCATCCTGCCGGCCCGCACCGCGGTCCCCGTCACGAACGCGGGCGACGCGGCGCTGGCTGGAGCCGAGCTTGTCGCGCGAGACGCGAGGCTCGAGGCTCGGGCGGAGGAGCTGGCCCGGAAGTCGCGCGGCGTCGACCTGGCGGCGGAGCCGGACTTCCAGCGCGCGTTCGTCGCGCACACCGCCCTGCGGCGGACGGACTAGCGGTCCGGAAATCCGACAGCCCCGGCCTTCGGACCGGGGCTGTCTCATTCCTTCCCTTCTACCCCTGAGTCTCGCTGGCCTGCACCGCGGTGGAGGACGTCTCTCCGGTCCGCGGACTCCTGCGATGCCGGTCGCTGGAGGGCCCTTCGTGCCCGCGGATTCTCCGCCGGCGTTCTCGGGAAGGGAAACATGTCGTGTGAGGGTAGCGCTCACTCTAGCAGCAATCCCGGAGCCCTTGCAACATCTGTTACATGTCGATCTTCCGAACGGTCTCCCTGCGCTCCCGAGCATCCCCGCAGCCGTTGTCCGGCCCCGCCCGTCGGCCCCACCCACGCCCGGGAACCTGCCGTTGACCGACGAAACGTGCCGCCGACCTGCCACCGGCGCTGAAGCGCAAGCCCCCGCGGCTACGATTACCGTACGTCGAGACGGACCCGACCGCCGGGGACGGCTGGGCGAAGTCCAGACCGCGGGGAGGGGACCTCCTCAAAGGCTGAGTGAAGGAGGCGTGGAATGAGTGACGGCAAGAGCATCGAGAACTTGATGCAGGAGCTGCGCGTAGTGCAGCCGCCGGACTGGGTGCGTGAGAAGGCCTACATCAAGTCGATGGACGAGTACGAGGCCATCTACAAGCGCTCGGTCGAGGATCCCGAGGGCTTCTGGGCCGAGATGGCCGAGGAGTTCGTGTACTGGGAGAAGAAGTGGGACAAGGTCCTCGAGTACGAGTTCGACACTCCGCGCATCAAGTGGTTCCAGGGCGGCAAGACGAACGTCAGCTACAACTGCATCGACCGGCACCTGACCACGTGGCGGCGCAACAAGGCGGCGCTGATCTGGGAGTCGGACGAGGGCCGCACGAAGATGTACACGTACCAATCGCTGTACTACAAGGTGTGCCGCTTCGCGAACGTGCTCAAGCGCCACGGCATCAAGAAGGGCGACCGCGTCGCCATCTACCTGCCGATGATCCCGGAGCTCGCGATCGTCATGCTCGCGTGCACCCGCATCGGCGCGATCCACTCCGTGGTGTTCGGCGGCTTCTCGGCGAACTCGCTGCGTGACCGCATCCAGGACTCCTCCTGCAAGATGCTGATCACGGCCGACGAAGGCATCCGCGCTGGTCGCGTCGTGCCGCTGAAGGCGATGGCGGACGAGGCGCTGCTCGAGTGCCCGAGCGTCGAGACCTGCATCGTCGTGTCGCGGGCACGCACGCGCGTCGACATGGAGCCGGGCCGCGACTTCTGGTACCACGAAGAGGTTCGCGCCGACGGGATCGGCCGTCACTGCGACATCGAGTGGATGGACGCGGAGGACCCGCTGTACATCCTCTACACGTCCGGCTCGACCGGGAAGCCGAAGGGCGTGGTGCACACCACCGGCGGCTACCTCGTCTACACTGCGATGACCTTCAAGTACAACTTCGACTACCACGACGACGACGTGTTCTGGTGCACCGCCGACATCGGCTGGGTCACCGGCCACAGCTACATCGTGTACGGTCCCCTCGCCGTGGGCGCCACGTCGCTCATGTTCGAGGGCGCGCCCACGTATCCGGACGCCGGTCGCTTCTGGGAGATCGTCGACAAGCACGGCGTCAACCAGTTCTACACGGCGCCGACCGCGCTCCGCGCGCTGATGAAGCTCGGCGAGGACATTCCCGCGAAGTACGACCTCTCCACCCTGCGCGTGCTCGGCACCGTGGGCGAGCCGATCAACCCCGAGGCGTGGATGTGGTACTTCAAGAACATCGGCCGCGAGCGCGTGCCGATCGTCGACACGTGGTGGCAGACCGAGACGGGCGGCCACATGATCAGCGGCCTGCCCGGCTGCACGCCGATGAAGCCCGGCTCCGCGACGCGTCCGTGCTTCGGCATAGTGCCCGAGGTCCTCACCGAGGACGGCAAGCCGACCGAGCCGAACCAGGGCGGGCGCCTGGTGATCAACAAGCCGTGGCCGGCGATGCTGCGCTACACGTGGGGCGACTACGAAGAGAACAAGCGGATGAAGGAGGTCTACTTCACGACCTACCCCGGCCGCTACTTCACCGGTGACGGCGCGCGCTGCGACGAGGACGGCTACTTCTGGCTGATGGGCCGCGTCGACGACGTCATCAACATCTCCGGCCACCGTCTCGGAACGGCCGAGGTCGAGAGCGCGCTCGTCTCGTATCCGGCCGTCGCAGAGGCAGCCGTCGTCGGGTTCCCGCACGACATCAAGGGCGAAGGCATCTACGCTTACGTGATCCTGCGCGCGGGCAACGAGCCGACCGAGGATCTCAAGAAGATCCTCACCGGTCACGTCCGCGAGGAGATCGGGCCCATCGCGACTCCGGACTTCATCCACTTCACCCCGGAGCTGCCGAAGACGCGTTCCGGCAAGATCATGCGTCGCATCCTGCGCAAGGTCGCTGCGGGCGAGCGGGAGATCGGCGCCATGGGCGACACCTCGACGCTGCTCGATCCCAGCATCGTCCAGACCATCATCGATACGGCTCCGGCGCACTAGGGGCACCTGTCGAGCGAGGCTTTC
>JAJZPX010000053.1:0-6629 GCA_021811025.1 Actinomycetes bacterium | reverse complement strand
GGGCGGGGCCGCCCCGCTGAGCCGGGCCGCTCGCCCCGCCGATCGCCGCACTTGTTGACAGGGACGGCCGGGATGTAGTTGTTGTATGAGCGGAACCCCGAAGGGTATTGCGAAGAGGGACGAGAGGAAGGGGGGCGCGAGCGGGAGTCGAAGGAGGAAGCTCAATCGTTGTCTGTCCGGCCCATCTAAGTGAGGCGAATGGCATTGAAGAGACTCTCGGTGTTTCTCTCGCTCGCTCTGTCCGGGGCGCTTCTGCTGGCGGCCTGCTCCCCCTCGCAAGGAGGATCCGGGTCCGTGCCGGCGTCGGGCAGTGCGGGCGGCAAGATAGTGATCGGCGCCGCGTTATGTCAGACGGGCATCCAGGCCCCGCTCGACGAGCCCGCGCTGAGGGGCGCGCAGCTCGCGGTCGACGTGCTGAACGAGAAGGGCGGCGTTCTCGGCAAGAAGCTCGAGCTGATCAGCATGGACGGCAAGAGCGACCCGGTCACGGTCGGGAACGACGCGAAGCAGATGATCGACAAGGGCGCTGCCGCGATCATCGCGCCGAGCGATTTCGACTTCGGCGGCCCGGCCAGCCGTGAAGCCCAGAAGGCCGGCATCGTCGGCATCTCCCCGTGCGCGTCCTCCCCGCTGTACGGCTCGAAGGCGCTCGGCGACAAGCAGTTCACCATGTCGATGTGGAACACGACGATGGGCGCCGCGACCGCCGAGTACATGTACAACAAGAAGGGCGCGAAGTCGGTCTACGTCATCACCGACGACTTCATCGACTACACCAAGAGCCTGAGCCGGTACTTCATTGCCCGGTTCAAGGAGCTCGGCGGCAAGGTCGTCTTCGAGGACACGTACACGCAGGGCCAGGGCGACGTCTCCGCGCAACTCGCGAGGTACAAGGCGCTCAAGGAGAAGCCGGACTTCATCTACGTGTCGTCGTACATGCCCGACCTCGCGCTCATCATCCGTACGTTCCGCGAGAACGGGATCAACGTGCCGATCGTCGGCGGCGACTCCTACGACGACCCGGCGCTGTTCGAGGCGCTCGGCGAGAAGTACGGGAACGACGTCTACTTCGACACCCACAGCTTCCTGAGCACCGCGGCGAATCCGAAGTACGCCGAGTTCGAGGCAGCGTACGAGAAGAAGTTCAACAAGAAGCCGGACGCCGTGTGGATCGTCACCGGCTACGATGTCGTGATGCTGCTCGCACAGGCGATGGAGAAGGCGGGTAGCACCGACGGCGCCCAGGTCGCCAAGGCGATGGAGAACACCGAGTTCGATCTCCTCACCGGCAAGCTGAAGTGGTCGGACGCGGCCTCCGGCCACGAGCCGAACAAGGCAGCGGCGCTGGTTCAGCTGCAGGGCGGCAAGCCCGAGTTCCTCGGCTGGGTCACGCCCGAGAAGATCCCGGCTCCCTAGAGCACGAAAGCACAGCACCGTCGGCCAGGGGGGAGCGCGTTCCTCCCTGGCCGACGGCCGGTCGCACACAAGAACCAAGGTGGAAGTGGGCTGAATGGAATCCCAGCGCAAGGAGACCAGCGTTCTCGAGGTACGCGGTCTGAGCAAGTCCTTCGCCGGGCTGAAGGCCGTCGACGACGTGAGCTTCAGTCTGCGGACGGGCGACATTCTCGGGCTCATCGGCCCGAACGGATCGGGCAAGACGACGCTCATCAACGTGGTCACCGGGCTGCTCCCCGCTACGAGCGGGACGGTGCTCGTCGACGGCCGGGAGGCGACGGGGAAGCCCGCGCACCGCGTAGCGAGGATGGGCATCGCAAGGACGTTCCAGACGATACGGCTCTTCAAGGACCTCACCGTCGCCGAGAATGTGGAGGTCGCGGCGGTGTCGTTGGGCCTTCCTAGGCGGAAGGCCGCGAACGCCGCCCGTGGGCTGATCGCGGAGATGGGGCTCGACGCGTGGGCCGAGCGCCTCGCCGGCGAGATCCCCTTCGGCCACCAGCGCAAGCTCGAGATCGCGCGCGCGCTCGCGATGGAGCCGAAGTTCCTTCTCCTCGACGAGCCGGCGGCAGGGCTGAACGAGGAGGAGAGCGATCTGCTGCTCGATCTCCTGCACGGCGTCCGCCGGCAGAAGCCCGTGGGCGTGCTCATCGTCGACCACGACATGCGGCTGATGATGAACCTGTGCGACAGGCTGCAGGTGCTCGACTACGGCAAGACGATCGCCTACGGGACCCCGGACGAGGTCCGGCGCAACCCGGAGGTCGTGACCGCATACCTCGGCAGCAGCGCGTAAGGAAGGACTCATGCTCACCGTCAACGATCTGCACGCGTCGTACGGCGCCATCAAGGCGCTGCACGGCGTCTCACTTGAAGTCGAGGAGGGGGAGCTGGTGGCGCTGCTCGGCACGAACGGAGCCGGGAAGTCGACCACTCTGAAGTCCATCAGCGGCGTGTTGCGCCCGCTGGCGGGCACGGTCCGGTTCCTCGGGGACGAGATCACGGGCAGGAAGCCGGAGGCGATCGTCAAGAAGGGGCTCTCGCTGGTCCCCGAGGGGCGCGACATCTTCGGCAGCCTGACCGTGGCGGAGAACCTTCGGCTGGGGGCGTTCTCCTCGTACGAGCGCAACCGTTATCAAGAGGATCTCGAGGAGCAGTTCGCGCTGTTCCCGATACTGAAGGAGCGCTTCAACCAGCCGGGCGGACAGCTGTCCGGCGGCGAGCAGCAGCAGCTGGCGATCGCCAGAGCGCTGATGAGCCGTCCCAAGCTGCTCATGCTCGACGAGCCGTCGCTCGGCTTGTCGCCGGCGCTCGTCGACCAGATCTTCGCGCTGATCGAGACGCTGCGAGACCGCGGAACGACGATCCTGCTCGTCGAGCAGAACGCTGAGCGCGCTCTCGAGATCGCGGACCGCGCGTACGTCCTCAAGAACGGCCTCATCAAGTTCAGCGGCACCCCGCAGCAGCTCGAGAGCGAGCTCGACCTCGCTTCGGTCTACTTCGGCGGCGAGGAAGGAATGGGCGAGGTGACGGTGTGAACGAGTTCATCATCAACACTCTGAGTCTGGGTAGCCTCTACGCACTCATCGCGCTGGGGCTCGTGTTCGTCTACGGCATCCTCAAGCTCGTCAACTTCGCGTACGGCGAGTACATCATGACGGCGGGGTACGGGCTGTTCCTGCTCGGCACGTACACGCCGCTCCCATGGTGGTCCGTGATGCTGTTGTCGGTGGCGCTGGCCGCGCTGATGAGCTACCTCACCGAGCTGATCGCCTTCCGGCCCGTTCGCACGAAGTCGTTGACGGCCATGCTCGTGACTTCGTTCGCCGTGAGCGTGCTGCTCCAGAACGCGGCGCTGCTGTTCATATCGCCGCGCTCCCGGGCGGTCCAGCTTCCGGCCGCGTTCAACCAGTCCGTCGCGCTGCTCGGCGTCACCACGCCGCTGCGCAACCTGCTCACGATCGGGACCACCGTCGCCCTCCTCGTCGGGCTGACGCTGCTCATGAAGTACACCGTGCTCGGGATCGCGATGCGGGCGGCGTCCGACAAGTTCTCGACGACGAGGCTGATGGGCGTGCCGGCGAACCTCGTCATCTCGGTCGCGTTCATCATCAGCGGGCTTCTGGCCGGCGTCGTGTCGGTCTTCTGGGTCGGGCGGTCGGCTTCGGTCGATCCGCTGATCGGGTTCACGCCGCTCCTCATCGCGTTCATCGCGACGGTCATCGGCGGCATGCGGTCGCTGGTGGGAGCGGTGGCCGGAGGATACGTCTACGGCCTGCTGTTCAACGTGCTCAGCATCACGCTCCCTGCGTCGGTCATCAACTACCGGGACGCGTTCATGTTCCTCATCGTGATCCTGTTCCTGCTGCTGCGGCCCGAGGGCCTCATTCGCGGCAGCTACACCGAGGAGCGTGTGGGATGAGCGTCCTCGAGAGGATCCTGAACGGCGCCCCGGGCCGATTCACGGTCGTCGCGCTGGCCGCGTTGCTGCTCGTGGGGGCCGTGCTCGTCAACGCTTTCGCGCCGTTCGTGTGGGTAGGCATCTACACGTACTTCTGCGTCACGCTGATGCTCGTGCTCGGCCTCGAGCTGTTCATGGGCAACTCCGGCATCCTGAACTGGACGTACATAGGGTTCGTCGGGATAGGCGCCTACTCGGCGTCCATCCTGTCGACGGATCCCTCGCTGAAGCACATGGGCGTGCCCAACATGTACCCGGCGCTGGTGAACCTGCACCTGCCCGTGGTGCCCGCGCTGCTCGTGGGGGCGCTCGTCGCCGCGGCCGTCGCTGCGGTGATCGCGTGGCCGCTGATGCGCCTCTCGGACGCCGTGGGCGTCATCACGCTGTTCGCCACGCTCATCGTCATCCACGTCCTGATGACGCAGTGGGACAACGTCACGAACGGGCCGCGCACGTTCTTCGGAGTCCAGCAGTTCACGACGATATGGATCGCCACGGGTGCGGCGATCCTGACGCTCGTCGGCACGCACCTGTTCCGGGAATCGTCGCTGGGCCTGCGCCTTCGCGCCTCTCGCGACGATCGCTTCGCCGCGTCGGCGATGGGCGTGAGCGTCGTGCGCGTGCGCTACCTGACCTTCATCCTGAGCTCGTTCGTGGCGGGGCTCGGCGGAGGGCTGTGGGCGCACTACATCACGTCGTTCTCCCCGACGTCGTTCTACGTGGGCGAGCTCTTCGTGCTGCTGACCATGCTGGTCGTCGGGGGCGCGGGGAGCATCTCAGGCGCGGCGACCGGAGCCATCATCATCACCGTTCTGCGCGAGGGGCTTCGGCAGGTGGAGTCGTACCTGAACAACTCGGGGGTCATCTCGTTCGAGGTCTACGGCCTCACCGAGGTCGTGATGGCGATGCTGCTCATCGCGATGCTCATCTGGCGCCCCACCGGGATCGTAGGCGGCAGTGAATGGCGACTGCCGCTGCGGCGCAAGCAGGCCGCCGCCGCGCCGTCTCCTGAGCCGCCGGCGGAGCCGGTGTTGGAGACGGAAGCGGCCGAAGAGGCGAAGTAGGCTTACCCGTTCGTCGACAGGAGGTTCGACCATGGCATCCAGGGTGACCCGCGACCGCGCTTTCTTCGCGTTCTCGCCGCGTATCGGCGCCGCGATGCACGTCCGGCAGGGCGAGGAGTTCACGGTCGAGACGCACGACTGCTTCAGCGGGCAGCTGAAGTCCTCGAGCGACACCCTCGACACCCTCGACTGGAGCATCACGAATCCGGCGACGGGGGGAGTGTACGTCGAAGGCGCGAAGCCGGGCGACATACTGCGCGTGGACCTTCTCGAGGTGAAGGCGACCGGGCCGTCGGTCATGGTGACCATCCCCGAGGTCGGCGCGCTGGGCGACTTGATCACCGAGCAGGAGACGACGATCCTGGAGCATTCGGGCGATTCCGTCGTGTACAAGGGCAAGGTGAAGGTCCGCCAGAAGCCGATGCTCGGAGTCATCGGCGTCGCCCCCGCGTCCGGCGAGGTGCCGAACTCGACCCCTGGCGATCACGGCGGCAACATGGACTGCACGCTCGTCACCACCGGCGCCAGCCTGTACTTCACGGTGGGCGTGGAGGGCGCGCTGTTCGGCTGCGGCGACATGCACGCGGTGATGGGCGACGGAGAGATCGTCATCTGCGGCGCCGAGACGCCGGGCGAGCTGCGGGCGGTCGCGCAGGTCGTCGACCTCCCGGGCCTGCCGACGCCGTTCCTCGCCAACGACGAGCTGGTGGTCGTCATCGCCTCCGCAGAGACCTCGGACGAGGCGTACAAGGAGGCCGTCCACCGGATGCACCGCTTCCTCACGGGGATCGCCGGACTGTCGGTCAACGACGCCGCGATGCTCATGAGCCTCGTCGGCAACCTGGTGTTCTGCCAGGTCGTCGACCCGCTCATCACCGTGCGGTTCGAGTTCCAGAAGTCGGTTCTCGCGCAGTACGGCTTCGAGCTGCCGCAGGGCTGACGGCACGTCTGCAGCGCGGTCGCACGCCTCGAACGTCCCCGTCCGATCGTGTTCGGGCGGCGGGCGGCGGCGCGTGCGACTCGCGTCGCGAGCGGACTCCCGATCGCGGTCTGGTAGACTGCCAGGTGGCCTCTTCGAAGCCGGCAAGAAAGGAACCCCGCGCGATGCCCTACGACGATCTCTTCCTGCGCGCGTGCCGCCGCGAGCCGACGGATCGGACTCCGGTGTGGATGATGCGGCAGGCGGGCCGCTACCTCCCCGAGTACCGCGCCATTCGCGAGAAGCACGGCTTCCTCGAGATGTGCAAGACGCCCGAGCTCGCGTGCGAGGTGACCCTGCAGCCGGTCGACCTCGTCGGCGTGGACGCGGCCATCCTGTTCGCCGACATCCTGCTGCCCCTCGAGGGAATGGGTCTCGAGCTCACCTTCGAGAAGGGGGAAGGCCCCTGCATCCACAATCCGGTCCGCTCGAAGGCGGACGTGGAGAAGCTGCGCGTGAGCGATCCGTGGGAGGACACCGGCTACGTCATGGAGGCGGTGAAGCTGTGCCGCCGGGAGCTCGAGGGGAAGGTACCGCTGATCGGCTTCGCGGGCGCGCCGTTCACGCTGGCGAGCTACATGATCGAGGGCGGCTCGACGAAGGCGTACATCCTCTGCAAGCGCCTCATGTGGGAGGATCCCGACGCATGGGACGCGCTCATGCGGGTGAC
>JAJZPX010000052.1 GCA_021811025.1 Actinomycetes bacterium | reverse complement strand
GCCGCCGACCGGCCAGCGGGGATGCAAGTCGGTCGGGAGGCGCATTTGGGGTATGGTCCCGCGCGAACGGGGCGCAAACCGTCGCCCGGAGGCTCGAAGAAGGAGTCAGCGGTGCTGGACCTCGAGAGGAGCGACGCGCAGGACGCCATCCGGCAGCTCGATCAGGCCATCTACAACCATGAGAAGTGGCTCGGCGACCTCACGCGAACCATCATCTGCCGGTTGACGCCGGACAGCCGCGACCTGGACGAGCAAGCGTACCGCAATTGCCGGTTCGGCCAGTGGTACTACGGGAACGTGCCGCAGACGCTGCGCGATCATCCCTCATTCCGGGAGATAGGCGGCGAGCACCAGAGGATGCACGAGTGCGCCCTGCGGCTGCTCACCTCGTCCGAGGCGAACGCCGCCGCGTCCCCGGACGACTACGACGGCTTCAGCAACGCCGTGGACCGGCTGCATCTCGAGGTCTACTCGCTGAAGCGCGAGCTCGAGGACACGTTGCACAACAGGGACCCGCTGACGGGTGCCGAGAACCGCGTCGGCATGCTCACCTCGCTGAGGGAAGCCTGGGAGCTCGCACGGCGGGGCGTGCAGCAGAGCACGGTGGCGATCATGGATCTCGATCACCTGAAGCAGATCAACGACACGTACGGACACAGAGCCGGCGACGAGGCACTTGCGGTGACGGCGCGAAGGGTGAAGGAGCGCCTCAGGAAGTACGACAGGGTGTACCGGTACGGCGGCGACGAGTTCCTGATATCGCTCGCGGAAGCGGACCAGGCAGCCGCTCAGGTGATCATCGAACGCATACACCAGAGTCTCGGCACGATCCAGGTCGGCAGCAAGGAGGAGCCCGAGGAGATACCCGCGAGCGTTTCCTTCGGCATGGCACCCCTCGATGCCGAGGTCAACGTCGAGGAGTCGATCGACCGCGCCGACAAAGCGCTGTACTCGGCAAAGAGCGCGGGCGGGAACACCGTGCGCGTGTGGGACGTCTCGATGGAGTCGGCCGAGTAGCGCCTCCCCGCCGTCGCTCGGCAACCTGCCGGGGTGGCCTCGGCGGTTCTGTTTGGGGAATGAACGGAGCGGCGGGACCGGAGGCGGGAGGGCTCCATGGAGACGCTGGAACGCAACTGGTGGGCGATCGGCCTGCGCGGCTTGATCGCCGTCCTCTTCGGCATCGGCGCGCTCATCAACCCGGCGATCGGCTTGATCGTGCTCGTGGCGCTGTTGGGGGCGTGGTGGCTCGTCGACGGCGTGTTCGCGATCATCGCCGCTGTCTACGCCGCGGAGCAGCGGACGCGCTGGTGGCCGCTGCTGGTCGAGGGGATCACCGGCATCGTCCTCGGGCTGGCCGTCTACTTCCTCCCCGGCGTGACGACGCTCGTGCTCGTCCTGTTCGTCGCGGCGTGGCTCGTCGTGACCGGCGCCTTCCGGATCGTGGCCGCGGCGAGGCTCCGCCAGTCGATACCGAACGAGTGGCTGATGGTGGCGAGCGGCGCCGTGTCCATCGTGTTCGGCGCTTTGATCTGGCTGTTCCCGAGCCGGGGAGCGCTGGCGCTGGTCGTCGTGATAGCCATATTCGCGCTGGTCCTCGGCGTGCTGTCGCTCCTGCTGGCCGCAAGGCTGTACGGCTACCGTCGCTGGCATCAGACTCACCCGCAGGCGATGTAGCCGGGCCGCGGGGCTGCCCCGGTTAGCTCGGCCGCTCGCGCTCGTACAGCCTGATCGGCCAGACGTAGCCTGCGAGCCCGAGCCACGAACAACGCCACGGCGACACGAGCGCGCCCCGATCTCTCCCTGCTTCGCTTGACGTCACCCGCCTCCACCGGCCGTCGAAGCGCCCGGTCCGCCGGTGCCGCTGATCGCCACTCCTGGGTCCGCCTTCCAGACGGCAGGCCGGCCCGATACACTCTGCCTTGACCGACGACCGCGCGGCGGCCGCGGAGGGCGGGAGCGACTGAGATGACGGCGCCGAAGGCGTTCTGCACGAAGTGCGGGGAGAGACTCCGTCCCGCCATGGCGTATTGCACCCGGTGCGGCGCGACGGTGGGCGACGAGGCGCCGTTGGCGCAAGCCGCAGGGGCGGAAGGCGTCGCGATTCCTGCCGGCGGGCAGTCGTGGGCGGCGCAGGCGACGACGGTGGCCGGGCAGGTTCGCGGCGCGTACGGCGCGGCCGCCGGTGCCGCAGGGCTCGCGATGGGACTGCCGTGGCAGACGCTCTACGGCAAGGGTGAGCCGGACGTGCGCGCGCTTCTCGCCTCGGCGGCGCTGCCGGCGGCGCAGCAGGCGGTCCGCCGCTCGCTGCGGCGCCCAGGGGTAGCGCTGCTCGTCACGAGCGTCCTCGACCTCGTGGTGGCGTTCCTCACGCGCGGCCCGGGCGCGATCGTGCCCGCCCTGGGCCGGCTCGCGCTCGCGGGAGCGACCTCGCTCTTCTCGATCGTCACGGGACCGAGGACCGGCCCGCTCCGCCTCGTCACGGGCGTCCTCGGCGTGATCACGACGCTCGTCCAGCTCGGGTCCGCGGCTCTCGCGGTCTACGCCGGAATCCGCGGTGCGGCGCCCGTGCTCACGCTGCTGCCCGGCGTGGTCGCGATGCTGTCGACGCTCGCGATGGCCGTCAAGACGGCGGTCGTCGCCTTCTCGAGGACGGCATGATGCGCCGCCTCCGCCGCGCCGCGGCCGTCGTCGCGCTCGCGTTCGTCGTCGGACTGCAGCTGCTGCCGTGCGCCGCTCTCGCCGAGGAGAGCTTGCAGGGCGCGCTCGAGAACGCGCAACCGGACGCGCCCGAGGGGTTCGGGCGCACGACCGAGGTGTCGTACGAATGGCCGCGCCGCCCGAGGAACGCCGAGATCGACGCGGCGAAGAAGCTGTTCGACCAGGGCATGGACGGCGCGGTCATGACCGACGACGGGTGGGTCAAGTACAAGGCTCTGACCGTCACCGAGTCGCGCGTCCAGAAGATGCACCCGCTGTCGGGCAAGCCGGAGCTCGGCGGCGACAAGGACACGGGCGACCAGGTGTTCGTCGAGTACACCGGCGTCGGGCACTCCGGGCCGCCGGGGGCGGGCGGGAACCTTCCCGTGGGACAGGAGCCCGGCCAGGCCCAGGCGGACTGGCCATCGAAGGGCGTGCGCCGCCTCATCTACAACAAGACGGATTCCCGCTTCCAGTTCGACACGGTCCTCGCGAAGTACCGCACCGACACCTTCAACGACCTGTACGGGAACGGCTGGGCGAACGGCTGGGCCTCCGAGGGGGCGGACGACTCGGGCGCCGACACCCCGCTGCCGTGGAAGACGGTCGGCGGCGGTGCTGCAGCCGTCGCCGCGGCAGCGACCGCGATGGCTGGAGCGCTCGCCCGGACCTCGCAGGGCAAGCGCACGCGGCGAGACCCGAAGCGGCCGATCGGCTACGTCCTGCAGCTGTCGTCGCAGCAGTTGCGGCTATCGGCGCAGCAATCGGCGCCGCTGGACGTCGCCGTCTGGCAGGTGATGCCCGACGGTCGCGCGTCGCCCGCCGAGGACGCCCGCATCACGCTCTCGCCGCCCGAAGGCGCGAGCGTGCGGCCTGCAGACGGTGCGGGGCGCGTGAGCGCAGTCGTGTGGCAGACAGGCGCGATGGTGGCGGGCGGCGAGACGCTGACCGTGACGGCGTCCTCGGCCGCTGGCGGTGGCGCGCGAGCCACCGTCGCGCTCACCCCCGCCGAGGAGACCCGGCTGGAGGTCGCCTTCGAACCGGCGGACAAGACCGAGATCGTCGCGAACGGCCGCCACGGCGTGACGCTGACCGCGCGCGTCGCGGTCTCCCCCGACGACGCTGCCGCCCCCGGCTTCGACGCGCCCGCGGTGCGCGCGTCCATCGCCTTCGCGTCCGCGGGACAGTGGCTCGACCTGTCCGAGGCCGCGGACTGGGGGACCGACGGCCGCGCGGTGCGCGTGCAGGCGTCCCAGCCCGATCCCGACCATCCCGTGCAGCCGCCGGAGTCCCAGGCCGTGCGCGTGAGCGCACAGCTCGGAGCGCGGCGGCTTGAGGCGACGGCGGTGATCGCGCTCGCGCGCAACCCAGAGATCGACGCGAACCCCGACACGGTGGAGTTCTCCGCCGAGAGCGGCGAGACGGCCGAGGTGAGCGTGTGGATCGACCACGGTGGCGGCGCGGAGTGGACGTTCCGCACGGCGTGGCGCGACGGCTCGCAGCCGCTCGCGAAGGTGGAGACCGAGCAGACCGGCCCGACGACGCTGAGACTCACGCTCACCGAGGACGCGAAGGACAAGCTCGACCCGGCCCGCCCGGAGGATTCGGCGACGCTGCGCGTGCTGGCCTCGGCCGAGGGGTTCGACGAGCTCGAGCGGTACGTGAAGGTCATCGTGTCGCAGGAGGGTCTCTACGTCGACCGGACCGGCCGCGACAACGACGGCACGTTCCACATCCGCGCGGACGGCGAGGGCAAGCCCACCGACATCGACGTGCGTGTGTACACGCGAGACGCGGAGGGCAAGGTGGCGCTCGACGAGCAGGCCAGCTACGACGTGGAGTGGAAGCCGGCGTCGACCGAGGGCTCGGCCGGCGCCGCGGCGCTCGCGCACGACGACCTCCAGCACGAGTCCGCCGGCATCCGCGAGCTCAACGTCAACGCCGCCATCCACAGGTTCACGTACCCGCGCGTGCTGCCCACCGACGGCCGACCCGTGCCCGCCACCATCGAGGCCTCGGTGCCCGGCTTCGACAAGCCGTCGTACACGAAGCTCGTGAGCATCTCGCTCGCCGGCCCCGCCACGCTCCCCTACACCGACGCGTGGTTCAAGGAGCGCGACGCGTGCCTCAAGATCATCGCGGAGTTCGTGCCGGCCGAGGCGCAGCAGAAGTTCCGCGACATCGTGTACCAGCGCGGCAAGACGCTCGGGGCCGAGGGCCTGTACGAGATGCGCAAGCGCTTCTGGGAGTATGCGCGCAACGCGCTGATGGCCGAGCACGAGGACTACATGTACGAGGCCTGGAAGTGGGAGCAGGCCGAGGGGCTCGCCGACTGGATCTCGTGGTGCTGCGACATCGCCGTGGGCGTCGCGACAGGCACGCTCGTCGGCACCAGCGCCGCCCTCGCCATCGGCGTCATCAAGCCGTCGCTCGTTAGCGCGATGGACGTGTGGACGAAAGGCGGCAGCATCGACGACTGGGCGCGCGAGCAGCTGGGGGTCGGGATCGGCACGCTGGAGGGCGTGGCGACCGACATCGACCTGCTGGTCCAGAAGGTCCCCGGCGGCAAGGCGGCGGCCTGGTGCGTCTTCATCTGCTACTGGTTCGTCCGAGAGCTCATGCGCGACCCCGACATGTCCGTGAAGAACGCGATGGTCAACGTCTGCCGCATGGTTCGCGACCAGGCGCTCATCACGTTCCTGCGAGGGGCGTTCGGGACGAAGCCGGGCGTGCACGTCACGGAGGAGGGCACGCACCCGGCGTCGAAGCCGTTGCCCGAGCGGCCCGCTGGCCGGCGGCCCGACGGGCTCGACGCGCCGCCCCCGCAGCGCCCGCCGAAGGGCCGCGCGCCGAAGTCCGGCGAGAAGCCCGCGGAGCCGAAGGGCCGCGCGCCGAAGGCCGGCGACAAGCCGCCGACCTCGACCGAGAAGCCGCCCGCGAAGCCCGCGGCACCTGAGACGCGGGCTCCCGGCGACAAGAAGCCGAAGCCGCCTCCCCCCGTCAAGCCGGGCAAGACGATGGGCGGCCCCGCTGCCGTCGAGCTCGTCAACGCCAACACGACGATGAAGAACGGCAAACCGCACGTCGATATCGAGACGATGTCGAGGATCATGCGCGACCCCGACGCCGCGCGCGAGATGCGCCGGACGAACCCGGAGGCGTACCAGGCCTACGAGAACACGCGCGCCGAGGTGCGCGCGGCACACGACGCCGAGCTCGCGCAGCACATCAAGAACAACGTGCCCGGGATGAAGGACAAGAACATCCGCGTCCAGACCGTCGGCACGGAAGGCGGCATCGACCGCGACTACCACGTGCAGATGGAGGTGCCCGACCCGCGCAACCCGGGCAAGACCATGTGGATCGAGGTGCCCAAGGAGCAGTGGCAGGCCGAGTCGCACCGCATCTTCGCCGAGCAGACGGGCGGCCCCAAGGATCCGGCCGAGCAGGCCAAGTGGGCGCACGAGCACCAGCAGGTCGGCGGCGACTCCTATATCGGTGAGGCCGCAGTGGACATGGCGGGAGAGGCGACGGTCAAGGGACCGGACGGCAAGCCCGTGCGCGTGCAGATCGAGCCGCGCGACAGGCAGGTGATGAACACACAGCCCGGCCATGCGGGCGAGCCGGTCAAGTTGTACGACCCGGACGGCTACGGAAAGACGTGGGAGACGAAGGTCGCCGAGTCGTCGAAGGGCGGCGCGCTCGACGGCTACGCTCAGGCCAAGAAGGCGGTCGACACGCTCGACAAGGTCCGGCAGGGCTACGAGAACCAGAACCTCAAGGTGGGGGACCTGCCGCCGGACTTCGAGAAGGGCGCCAAGACCGTGCGGATGGTGGCCGAGGGCAAGCTGTCCGTTGAGGAAGGCAACGCGGCTTTGCGCAACATGAAGCTCGGCGACCTCCAGGGATTCATGGGCAAGGTCTCCGCGCAGTTCGGCGCGCTCAAGTGGGCGAAGTAGCGAGGAGAGACCATGGGACAGTGTCCGAGGTGCGGCGCGGGCTACAACGAGGGCGACATGTTCTGCGGTAGCTGCGGAAATGACCTGAGGGTCGCCCAGCGGCCCGCGGTGCCGATGCCCGTGCCGCCGCAGCAGCCCGCGTACCCTCCGCAGCCGTATCCTGCGCAGCAGCAGCCCGCCTACGGGCAGGCACCGGCCAAGAAGAAGCGGACGGGCCTCGTCATCGGCATCGTCGCCGGCGTGCTCGTGCTGTGCGGCGCCTGCTCCGCTGCCGGCGTTGTGGGCTATCTGTGGTTCATACCGGCGAAGAACGCCATCACGAAGACGGAGACGTCCGGCGGCCCGGCGACCTCGGCCGATTCCGGCGCACCTGCCGCCTCGGGCGACGCGACAGGGGAGGCGCAGACGGGCGCGCAGACGTCGCTCGAGGCGCTGAAGGCCCGCCTGCCGGAGGGCTGGGTCTACGAGCTCACCGCCGAGCGGCCGACGATGAAGGCGTACCGGGCCGGGCCTCCCGCAAGCGAGTGGGCGTCGGCGTACGTCGTGGAGAAGGGCTCGTCCGGCTGGACCGTCACGTCCGAGGAGCCGTACAACGCCGCCGAGGGAGAGCCGGCGGCGCAGGACGATTCGAAGGCGGCGGCCGATCTCGTGAAGCAATTCCGGACGGCGATCAAGGAGGGGCGCACGTCGGAGGCCCAGGCGATGACAATCGACCCGCTGCACTCCGACCCGGCGAGCGCGGAGTACGCGAACGGAGAGTTCGTGTCGTTCACCATCGACAAGACGGAGGTCGTGGGCGACGGCACGTATTGGGTGTACGACACGGAGAAGCGGAAGACGTATTCGGCGAAGTGGAAGTTCCACGTAGCGCCGACCGAGGCCGGACTGCGCATCAACGAGCTCACGGACTGGTAGAGCCGAGGCAAGCCCGGAGACAAGCGGGAGGACCCTGCCCGATGGACCGAAAGCAGCGCGCTCGGATCGTGATGGACCACCTTGCCGAGGAGTTCCCCGACGCGCACATAGCGCTCGACTACGACACGCCGTGGCGCCTGCTGGTGGCGGTCATCCTGTCCGCGCAGACCACCGACGTCGGCGTCAACAAGGTCACACCGACGCTGTTCGAGAAATACCCCGGGCCGTGCGAGCTCGCGGAGGCGGACGTCGCCGACGTCGAGGCAATCGTGAAGCCCACCGGCTTCTACCACAACAAGACGAAGTCGATCGTGGGCGCCGCCCGGATGGTCTGCGGCGAGTTCGGCGGCAAGGTGCCCGACACGATGGAAGGCCTCATGTCGCTGCCGGGCGTGGCGCGCAAGACGGCCAACATCGTCATCTCCAACGCGTACGGCAAGATCGAGGGGATCGCCGTCGACACGCACGTCTTCCGGCTGTCGCACCGCCTCGATCTCTCGCGGGCGGACACGCCCGACAAGGTCGAGCATGACCTGATGAAGCTGTGGCCGAGGGACGAGTGGTTCCACGTCAACTACCGCTTCATCGACCACGGCCGCAAGGTCTGCACGGCGAAGCGTCCGGTCTGCGGCGTCTGCGTTCTCAACGACGTCTGCCCGAGCGCGTTTTCGGTGCCGGGGTGGCGGGAAGCGCCGTAGGCCGACCACGCTATCAGCACCGCGGCCCGCGCGGGCCCGAGTGCGGCCGCACGTAGCGCAGGTCGGCGCCGGGCGCGCGAGCCTACCTGAAGAACGCGCCGAGCAGCGCGGCGATGAACACCGCGGGCATGAGGTTTCCCACCGGCAGGCGCTTGACGTCCATCAGGTCGAGCCCGATGGCGAAGATGAGCGTCCCGCCGACGGTGGACATCTCGCGTATCACGTCGGCCGTGAGGTACGGCCCCACCCAGTGCGCGCCGAGCGCGATGCCGCCCTGCACGACCAGGATCGGGATGATCGAGAACGCGACGCCGATCCCGAGCGCGGAGGCGAGCGCGATCGAAGCGACCCCGTCGAGCAGCGCCTTGAGCACGAGCAGGTCCGGCTTGCCGAGGCCGTCCTGGATCGAGCCGACGATCGTCATCGTGCCCACGCAGTACAGCAGACTGGCCACCACGAACCCCTCGACCATCCGGTGCTCTCCCTCACCGTCCGCGGAGAGGAAGCGCAGCCGATAGACGACATCGCGCAGCCGGCGGCCGAAGCGCTCGAGCCCGGCCTCCACGCCGATCGCCTCGCCGAGGAGCCCTCCCACGACAAGCGAGCCGACGAGCACGAGCACGGCATATCGCGCCCCCGCCTTGTCGGCGGCGGCAAGGCCGCCGATGACCATGCTCGCGCCGATGAGCGAGGTCGACAGCCCGAGCGCCGCGAACGTGATCTTCCGGAAGCGCTCGGAGATGAGCTTGCCGAACATGAGACCGATGGCGGACCCCGCCAGCACGGTCACTACGTTGACGATGACCCCGGTCCCTGGCACCCTTGCTGGTCCTCCTCGTCGCCGTTCAGCCAACGCGCGGCAAGCTCACGCGTGATCTCCTCGTGTCCCGCCGGCAGCCCGCCGTGGGGATGCTGCCTCCTCGGCCGGCGCTTCGCCTTCGTCGCGGGAGCCGAGTCCCACAGCGTCGAGCTCGGCAGCACCTGCGTCCGCCGGCCCGCGCGCTCCCGCACGCGCGAGCGCAGCTCGCGGTCCGACGTCACCACGGTGACCTCGCCCGCCTCGGCCTCCGCGATCTCGGCGATCACGTCGTCCGCCGTGCGGTCGCGACTGAACACCACCTCTACGCCGAGCGCGGCCGGCTCGTCGGCCAGATGGCCCTTGTCGAACACGACCGTGATCCGCCCCGCTCCCAGCAGCTCGCGGCCGCGCGCCGCCAGCCGCCGCACCAGGGCGAGCCGCTGCTCGTCGGGCGCCAAGCGACGCGTGGCGTCGTCCGCCATCGTCACGTTGTAGCCGTCGACCAGGAAACGCATGAAGGCTATCCTACGCCTCGCGCGCCGTCCATCGCCAGCGCCCCGGCGCCGTCCGTCGCCCCGTTCGGGCGCTCGAGGCGCCCGCAGCGGTCGTTACCGCCGTGCGCGCTTCAGCCCCTCGAGCCAGTCGCGAAACTGCGCCAGGTACGCGTCGAGATCCTTCAGGAAGAGCTCGTTCGTGAGCCTGCCGCTCTCGTCGAAGGCCTCCGCCGCCATCGACACGTGCACCTCGCGACGGTTGAACGAGGGCATGTGCAGGAACCGGAACGAGTACAGCCACACGAGCTGCGCGCGCTCCGTCCCGCCCCACCCCGTCGACGCGCCGATCGTCCCCACCGGCTTGCCGATCAGCGGCGTTTCGCGCGGCGGGCGCGAGAGCCAATCGAACGCGTTCTTCAGCGGCCCCGGCACGCCGTAGTTGTACTCGGGCGTCACCAGCAGCAGGCCGTCCGCGCGGGCGAGCCGCTCCTTCGCACGGCCGACGGCCTCGGGGTACGCCTCGGCCTCGAGGTCGCCGTCATAGACCGGCCATCCGCGGAACGGCAGCTCCTCGACGTGGAGCCCGTCCGGCGCGCGCTCGATCGCGCTACCCAGCAGCATGCGGTTGTACGACCCCCGCCGGAGGCTCCCGCACACGGCGACGACGTCGACGGCCATCCGCCGTCCTCCCTACTTCTCGAACGCGGGGACCGGCGCGGACGTGATCGGACGAGCGCGGGCGCGCGGGGCGGG